>JACDFX010000291.1 GCA_013815575.1 Rubrobacter sp. | reverse complement strand
GCAACAGACATCTAGTCCTTTGACACGCTCTTGTTGCGTGGTGAAGCTCCTCGGCGTACCCTCTTGGTTGGGCTACGCCACGAGGGAGGTTCGCCGTGTACAAGAGGTACGTTGTCCGTCTCACCGACGAGGAGCGAGAGAGCCTCGAAGTCCTCGTGCGTCGAGGCCGGGCGCACGCGCGCAAGTTGCTCTACGCTCGGATACTGCTCAAGTCCGACGCCTCGGAGGGGGGACCTGCCTGGACCGACGAGCGGATCGCCGAGGCCCTAGAGACCAGTGCCGACACGGTCGCCCGCGAGAGGCGGCGCTTCTTGGAGGACGGGCTGGAGGTGGCGCTGATGCCCAGGAAGCCGGGCAGACCCAGGAGGCGCGTCTTGGACGGGCGGGCCGAGGCGCGCCTGGTGGCGCTCTCCTGCTCGAAGCCGCCCGAGGGACGGGGGAGTTGGACGCTGAGGTTGTTGGCCGACCGGATGGTCGAGCTCGGCGTTGTGGAGGGAGTCTCCCACGAGACCGTGAGGAGGACGCTCAAAAAAACTCCCTCAGGCCCCACCTCGTCAAGGAGTGGGTGATCCCGCCGAGGGAGAGCGCTGCTTTCGTGTGGAGAATGGAGGCGGTCTTGGACCTCTACGAGGAGGGCTACGACGAGAAGCGCCCCGTGGTCTGCTTCGACGAGCGCCCCTGCCAACTGCTCGCCGACGTGCGCGAGCCCCTGCCGGCTCGGCCCGGCGGGCCCGGGGGCGGCGCGAGGCTGGCGGACTACGAGTACGCGAGGGGCGGCACGGCCAATGTTCACGTGGCGTTCGAGCCCCTTACAGGACGGCGCAGCGTGAGGGTCACCGAGCGGAGGCGCAAGCGGGAGTTCGCCGAAGAGGTGCGCCGCATCGCCGAAGAGGACCATCCGGAGGCGGAGAAGATCCGGCTGGTGTTGGACAACCTCTCCACCCACACAGCCGCCGCCCTCTACGAGGCCTTCCCTCCGGAGGCGGCCCGCCGCCTGGCGCGGCGCGTCGAGTTCTGCTACACGCCGGTGCACGGCTCGTGGCTGAACATGGCGGAGATAGAGATCTCCGCGTTGGTGCGCCAGTGCCTCAAGGGCAGGCGGCTACCGGACATCGGGACGCTCGGGCGGGAGACGAGGGCCTGGGAGAAGGAGCGAAACCGGCTGGGGGCGAGCGTGGAGTGGCGCTTCACGACCGAGGACGCCCGCACCAAGCTTCGCAGCCTCTACCCCGCAGAGAAACAGTGACAGAGGACTAAGTACAAACAGATAAATTCCGACGGGTGTAAACTGTGGGCGAAGGAGGCGCCCATGAAGCCCATACGGATCTCCGATCTTGATCTCGAGCGGCTCACCGAGCTGGAAGAACTGTACCGCGCTACCCGCAGCGTGCGGCTGAGGACACGCGCCCAGATGATCCTTCTGGCCGCCGAGCGGCGTCTGACCGCCGCGCAGATCGCCCAGATCGTCCGCGCAAGCGAGGAGACGGTGCGCCGCTGGCTCAAGCGTTACCTTGCCGAGGGGGTCGAGGGTCTACGTGATGCGCCGCATCCGGGCGCGCCACGCAAGGTGACCGTGGAGTATCGCGAGCGGTTGGTCCACGCGGTACGGCGCCGCCCCCGTAGCCTGGGGCTGCCGTTCTCTTTGTGGACCCTACGTCGATTGGCCGACCACATGGCCGAGCAGACCGGCATCCGGGTAGAGTACGAGACCGTGCGGGTGCATCTGAGGGCGGCGGGGATCGTGCTCAGCCGCCCCCAGCACACCATCACGAGCCCGGACCCTGAGTATGCCCTCAAAAAAAGGCGATCGAAGAGACCCGCGACGAGGTTCTCGGATCTGGCGATGTCTTCTACTACGCCGACGAGTTCAACCTGAGCTGGATGCCGACTCTGAAGGCCGTATGGGGTCCGAAAGGCCGGCAGGTGATGATCCCTACCCCCGCCCAGCCCACCAGGCGCTACGGCATCGGTGCGGTGGACTACCACACCGGCGAAACAGTGGTCCTGATCCGTAGACGCAAGCGCAGGCGAGAGATCGCTGAGTTGCTCGAGGCCCTGCTAGAGAAGCACCCAACAGGTACTGTCTACGTGGCTTGGGACAACTCGAACACTCACGAGGACGACGAAGTCGAGGCGGTCTTGCGCGGGGCCGCGGGCCGTCTGGTGCTGCTCTACCTACCGACCTACAGCCCCTGGCTGAACCCGATCGAGATGCTCTGGCGGCACTTCAGGCGCGAGGTGACCCACTGCGAGCTATTCGCGAACGTGAAGGCGCTCATCGCCGCGGCCCGAGAGTTCTTCGACCGACACAACTTGCGCCCGCGGCAGATCCTCTCGGTCATAGGTTCTAGCCCCGCAGAAATTACGTGAATGTACTTAGATGTCTGTTGCGTGGTTTGATGGCGTGGGCAAGGAGCCGCCCAGCCCACTCCCGACCAAAAGATCACCGGATGGCTCAAGCCCACCATACCCGAGAACTCGCTGGAACGGAAGAGGCGACAATCGTCCTTTTCTGCCTCATCAACGACGCCTACTACCGGGCTCAACCCCAACGGGCAGCGCTACGTTTCCATCAAGCGCCTCTCGGACTTGGAGGTCCGGACCCTGGCGCTCCTTCGGCAGCTACGCGACGCCGAGAGGCTCCTCGCGCACCTGTTCCCCGTCGTCTCAGGCAGTCTCCATCCTTCCTCGCCGCGACCGGCGCGTGAGGAAGGATGCAGGTTTTCTCGACGGTGTCGGCGGCGTCGAGAAAACCTGGCCCACAGCGGCAGGAAGCTCGAGGGGGAGCTGATCGAGACCAACGGGCCGCTGGCGGAGGTGTGCTTGGCGACCCTCAAGCGCGTCTTCGGGCCGGGCGCTCTGCCCGTCTTGCTTCGAGGCCGCCTCCTCCCGCTGAAAAGAGAGCGACTACCGCGAGTGGCTCAAAGCAGAAGGCTACCGGGAGCCCGAGATACCGCGCCTCGGTAACAATCCCAACTTCCTCCTGCTCGCCCCCCGCTGATACCCGGCGGACAGACTCTCGCCAAAACCATCTGAGCTTCCAGTAGAATGGAAGCTAGGGAGAGCCAAAAAAGAAGCTGTTCGAAGGAACAGGAACGTGTTTAGAGGAACAGAAGGGGGGCGGCGATGGTCCGTGGAGCGTTGGAGCGATCTTGGCGTCCCGTACTGGTATTCGTGCTAGGTCTCTTGATTGTGGTGGTGTCGAGTCCGACCGCGGGCGGCGCCCAGCAATCCCAGCAGGTTGAGAGGCTCACCATCGCAACCGAGGCCGACAAGGGCAACCTGACCCCTTACAGCTTCAGGCCCCCGCCGGGTATCCACAGCGAGCTCGTGGGCCTCGTCTACGATACGCTCTTCTTGCATCCCTACACCGAGGAGCCGATTCCGTGGCTTGCGACGGAGGCCTCGGCGAACGCGGATGCTACGGTCTGGACCGTGACGCTGCGCGACGACGTCACCTGGCACGACGGCGAGGAGTTCACCGCCGAGGATGTCGCCTTCACATACGACTACTACAGAGATGGGCCTCCCAACCGCTACACGCACCACGCGAGCGAGGTGCCGGTCGTCGAATCCGCCGAGGCGCTGGACGCGACCACGGTGGAGTTCACCTGCGAGCAGCCCTGCCCAACGCTAGACCTCGTGACCCTGGCGGACCTACCGATCCTGCCCCAGCACATCTGGGAAGACGTCGAGGACCCCCAGACGTACACCGATCTCCCGGTGGGCACGGGACCGTACAGGCTGGCGGAGTACGTGGAGGACCAGTCCTACCTGTTCGAGGCAAACGAGGACTACTTCCT
>JACDFX010000290.1 GCA_013815575.1 Rubrobacter sp. | reverse complement strand
AGATGATCAACGCCGACGGCGAGACCGTGCTCGTGAAATACCACTTCCAGCCCAAGCAGGGCGTCCGGGCGCTCACGCAAGAGCAGGCCGACGGTATCCAGGCGACCGACCTCGGGCACGCCACCAAGGATCTCATGGACGCCATCGACCGCGGCGACTTTCCCGAGTGGGAGCTTCAGGTCCAGATCATGTCTGACGACGAGCACCCCGAGCTAGACTTCGACCCGCTCGACGACACCAACACCTGGCCCGAGGACGTGTTCCCGCTCCTCCCCGTGGGCCGCATGGTGCTCGACCGCAACATCACGAACCACCACAACGAGAACGAGCAGATCTCCTTCGGGACCGGTGTCCTCGTCGACGGCCTCGACTTCTCCGACGACAAGATGCTCGTCGGCAGGACCTTCAGCTACTCGGACACCCAGCGCTACCGCGTCGGCCCGAACTACCTGCAGCTGCCTATCAACCAGCCGCGGGTCCAGCCGGCCACAAACCAGCGCGGCGGCCAGATGGAGCACTACGTCGACCTCGGCGAGGGGCAGAACCCTCACACGAACTATGAGCCGAACACGCTGGGCGGCCTACGGGAAACAGACTACCCGACCAACGAGGACGAGCAGGGCCCGGTTATTGAGGGACGCCTGACGCGCAAGCGCATCCCGCGCACCAACGACTACCAGCAGGCCGCCGACCGCTACCACACGATGATGGACTGGGAGCGCGACGACCTGATCCACAACATGGTGGACCAGCTCGGCCAGTGCGACCGCCACGTCCAGGAGCGGATGGTCTGGCACTTCTACCTTATCGACGACGACTACGGCAACCGGGTCGGCGAGGGCCTGGGCATAAGCGCCGCCGATGTGGCGCACCTCGAGCCGCTGCCCAAGCAGCAGCTCACGGACGAGGATCAGCAGCGCCTCTCCAACCTCGGCAACAACCCGCCGCGCAAGCTCTCGGGGCAGAAGATCACGGGCTCCGTATACGTCCTGCAGGCGGACGAGGCGAGCGCCAACGGCTCCACGAACGGGGCCACCTATACGGCGAGCAGGATGCAGCCCTCCAGGTCCGACGGGTAACAAAGCGAGACACCCGCCGAACGGAAGAGGGGGCCCGGGGAACTTTCCCGGACCCCCTCTTCCATTCTCTCCCTTGTCCCGGTGCCCTTTGGTTGCCGGGCGGTGCGTCGAACGAGACCTTGTGGTGAGAGTCGGTCCGGGTCGTTCTTCCGTGTTGCCCGTCTGTACTCCGAACGAGAGGTTTATTCGGGGCCGAGGACTGCGAGCAGGTCGCCCGGCTCGACGTTCGTGCCCGAGGGGACGGCGAGACGTTCGACGGTGCCGTCTGTCGGGGCGCTGATAGTTGACTCCATCTTCATCGCCTCTATGGTGGCGATCTGCTGTCCCGCGCTAACGCCCGCGCCCTCGGCGACCGTGAGGGTCACGATACCGGTCATCGGGGCGGGGACGTGGCGGTCGTCCGTCGGGTCCGCCTTCTCGCGCACGGAGGCTTCGGACTCGAGGGAGCGGTCGCGGACGTCGATCGGGCGCTGCTGGCCGTTGAGTAGGATCAGCAGCGTCCGGATGCCCCGTTCGTCCGCGTCCGTGATCGCCTCCAGCTGCACGTAGAGCCGGACCCCGGGCTCCAGATCGAGGGCAACCTCCTCGCCTTTCTCCAGGCCGTAGAAGAACGCCTGCGTCGGAACGACCGAGACGTCGCCCCAGCGCTCCTCGGCCGCCGCCCGCTCCACGGCTGGGCCCGGGAGCATGAGCCGGTTCAAACGCCCCCGGTTGTCTCCGTTGGCGGTTGCTGCACCATCCTCCTCCGGGACGTTCCCGTCGGATTGCCGGTCTTCGCGTCCGGCGAGCGCCCGGGAGCGGAAAGGCTCTGGCCATCCACGGGGCGGTGTGCCGAGTTCGCCGCGCAGAAAGCCGATGACGCTGTCAGGGAGGTCGTGGGAGCCGGGGTCCGACTCGAGGTCGTCCGGGTCTATGCCGGCGGAGAGCAGGTACAGGGCGAGGTCGCCGACCACCTTGCTCGTGGGCGTGACCTTTACCAGTCTGCCAAGCAGTTCGTCGCAGCGGGCGTAGAGGCGCTCTATCTCTTCGAAGCGCCCGGCGAGACCCTGGTCGATAGCTTGCTGCCTGAGGTTGGAGAGTTGGCCGCCGGGGATCTCGTGCCGGTACACCGTCCCCGTCGGGGAGCGCAGCCCTGACTCGAACGGCGCGTACAACCTCCTCACCGACTCCCAGTAGGGCTCCAGGTCCCCCAGGGCGTCGAGCTGGAGGCCCGTTGCGCGATCCGTGTGGTCCGTCGCCGCCACGATGGCGGCCAGGGACGGCTGGCTCGTCATGCCGGACATGGGGGCCGCCGCGCCGTCCACCGCGTCCACGCCGGCCTCCACCGCCGCAAGATAGGTCGCGAGCTGGCCCCCGCCGGTGTCGTGGGTGTGCAGGTGCACCGGCAGGTCGAACTCCCGCCGCAAGGCGCCGACGAGGGCGCGGGCGGCCGGGGCCCGCAGGAGGCCCGCCATGTCCTTTATGCACAGGACGTGGGCGCCAGCCTCAACCAGCCCTTCCGCAACGCGGAGGTAGTAGTCCAGGGTGTAGAAGTCCTCCCCCGGGTCGGAGAGATCTCCTGTGTAGCAGAGGACGCCCTCGGCCAGGGCGCCGGCCTCCAGGGCCGCCTCGATGGCGGGGCGCATCCGGCCGACGTCGTTGTTGGCGTCGAAGATGCGGAAGATGTCGAGGCCCGCCGCGTGCGCCTCTTTCACGAAGGAGGAGACAACTTCGGGCGGGTAGGTGGTGTAGCCGACGACGTTCTGGCCGCGCAGGAGCATCTGCAGGCAGACGTTGGGCATGGCTTCTCTGATGCGGGAGAGCCGCTCCCACGGGTCCTCGTGCAGAAACCGTAGGGCAACGTCGAAGGTGGCCCCGCCCCACACCTCCGACGAGAGGAGCCCTGGCAGCGTGCGCGCCAGGTGCGGGGCGACGGCGAGCATGTCGAAGGTCCGCATCCGGGTGGCGAGGAGCGACTGGTGGGCGTCGCGCATCGTCGTGTCGGTTACCCCGAGGGCGGCGCTCTCGCGCAGCCAGCGGGCGAAGCCCTCCGGGCCGAGCTCCAGCAGCCTCTGGCGGGAGCCGGGCGGGGGGTCACCGTCAGGCAGGGGCGAGAGCTTGGCGCGGGGGTCAGGGGCCGAGGGGGGCCGCTCGTGCTGGCGGTTCACGGTGACGTCGGCGAGAAAGTCGAGGAGCCGGCTGGCGCGGTCGCGCCCGGTGGCCGCGGCGGTGAGGCGTGGCCTCTCGTCGATAAACGACGTCGTCGCCCTCCCGGCGAGAAAGTCCTCGTCGGCCAGCACCGCCCTCAAAAAAGTCGTGTTGGTCGCCACGCCGCGTATCCGGAACTCGGCGAGCGCCCTCCGGGCGCGGCGGGCCGCGGAGGGCAGGTCCTGGCCGCGGGCGGTGAGCTTCACGAGGAGCGAGTCGAAGTAGGGGCTCACCTCCGCCCCGGCGTAGGCGGTGCCGCCGTCGAGCCGGATGCCGGCCCCGCCGGGCTGGCGGTAGACGGAGATTCTGCCGGTGTCGGGCCGAAAGTCCTGCGCCGGGTCCTCGGTCGTGACGCGGCACTGTAACGCCACCCCGCGCTGCCGGATGCCCCCCTGGTCGAGGCCGAGGTCCGAGAGCGTCTCGCCGCCGGCGATTCTTAGCTGGGCGTGGACGAGGTCGATGTCCGTGGTCTCTTCCGTGACGGTGTGCTCGACCTGTATCCTCGGGTTCATCTCGATAAAGGCGTAGCGGGCATCCGGGCCGCCCCCCTCGACGAGGAACTCAACGGTGCCCG
>JACDFX010000289.1 GCA_013815575.1 Rubrobacter sp. | reverse complement strand
CTGGTTCACCTCTTCGAGGTTCGCGAGCGCCGGGTGGCCCGCCCCGAGGCTGCGGAGGTCCGGGAAGTGGGCCTGGGCCACCGGGTTGAGGTACGTCGGCTCGCCGGCGACGCTGGTCTCGATAATGGGGTTCGGGTTGAGCTCCGGGAACGAAGCGAGACGTATGAGCTGATCCTCGGCCTCTTTTTGCTCCGTGACGTCCCTCTGGGTGCCCCAGACCCGCACTACGTGGCCGTCCTCCACAATGCCGGTGAGGTTGTTGACGATGACCCTCGCGTTACCGTCGCGGTCGAGCTCTCGCGTCTCGCCGTCGGTTATCCGGTAACCTGCGAGCGTCGCCGCCCTCAAGAACTCCACGTTCTGCGGCTCCGAGCGGGGCAGCAGGTCTCTGATCCGGGCGCCGACGATCTCCGAGGCGCTCCCGAAACCGTACATCCGGGCCATCGTGTCGTTACACTCGGCCAGGTAGGCGTGACGGTAGAGGTGGTCGAGCTGCTCGTCGTCTGACAGGTCCGTCGGAAGCGGTACTTCGAACTCGAAGCACCAGATCCCCTCGGTGCTCTGCGCTATAAACGTCCGGTAGCGCTCCTCGCTCCTACGGAGACCCTCTTCGGCGAGCTTCCCATCGGTAATATCGTACTGGATGCCCTGCCAGTAGAGTGGGTTTCCCTCCCCGTCGCGCACGAGCACGGCCTCGTCCCGGATCCAGACCATCCTCCCGTCCCTGGCGAACTGGCGGTACTCAGACCTGAAGGGCTCGCCGGTCTGGTCGGTGCGCCTGTCCTCCGCGAGCACCCTTTCGCGGTCGTCGGGGTGCATGATGTTTATCCAGTGGTCTCCATCGAGCAGCTCCCGGTCCGCCGGGTAGCCGAGCACGCTCTCGACCTGGGGGCTGACGTAGGTGACGCGCTTGTCGCCGGTCGGTCGCTGGACGTAGGTGACGGCCGGGATCTGCTCGACGAGGGTCCGGTAGCGGTCCTCCGCCTCCCTGACCTTTCTCTCGGCCTCCCTACGCTCGGTGACGTCGCGCGCCAGGCCGAGGTAGAGCATCTGCTCCCCGGACTCGAATACGCCGACGCGCACCTCCACGGGGAAGGTCGTCCCGTCCTTGCGCCGGTGCACACCCTCCAGGGTGAGGGGCGCGCCGGAGGAGAGATGGTCCCACAGCCCGCGGAAGGCTTCAGGGGGGATCCCCACCTCCACGTCCGCCACGGTCATGCCGAGCAACTCCTCCCTGGAGTAACCCAGGGACTCGCACGCCTGGTGGTTCACGTCTACCAGGTTGCCCGCGAGGTCGTGCACGAACATGGCGTCCGCGGCCTGCTCGACGAGGCGGCGGAACCGGATCTCGCTGCGCGCGAGCGCCTCTTCGGCCCTCGTCCGCTCCCTGCGGACCCCGGCCTCCTTGAGCTCGCGCGCGATGGCCGGGCACAGCCGGGCCATGTTCTCTTTCGTCAGGTAGTCGTTGGCGCCGGCCTTCATGATCCCGACCGCCGCGTCCTCCCCGATCTTGCCGGAGACGACGATGAAAGGCACGTCGTACCCTAGCCCGCGCAAGAGTTCCAGGGCATCGGGCGCCCTGAAGCGGGGCATGTAGTAATCGGAGATGACGACCTCGAAGGGTTCCCCGCGGACCGCGGCATCCCCCAGCGCCCGCTCCATTTCCTCTGGCGTATAGACCCGCTCGTACACGGGCTCGTAGCCGCCGCGCCTGAGCTCGCGCAACAGGAGCATGGCGTCGTTCTCGGAGTCCTCGACGAGCAGTAAGCGCACTGGAACGTCCGCCCCCTTCACGCCGGCTCTCTCTTTCTGGCGGCAACCTCTTCTGACGGCCGGTCCCTGCCGCCGAGCGTGAAGCAGAAGGTGGCGCCCTCCCCAACCGCGCCCTCGGCCCACACCTCGCCACCGTGACGGTGCACGATCCTGGCCACCGTCGCCAGCCCTATCCCCGTCCCCTCGAACTCCTCCGGCCCGTGCAGCCTCTGGAAGGCCCCGAAGAGCTTGTCCTTGTAGGCGTCCTCGAAACCCGCCCCGTCGTCCGAGACGTAGTAGGCGCCCCCGGAGGTGCCGAAGCGGATGGTGGCCCGCGGCTCCCTGGAGGTAAACTTCCAGGCATTGCCGAGCAGGTTTTCTAGCGCCACCTTGAGAAGGCCCAGGTCACCCCGCCCCGTGACGCCGCCCTCGATCACGAAGTCTACTTCCCGCCCCGGGTCCGTCACCCTCAGATCCTCCGCGATGCCCGCCGCGAGCGAGCTCAGGTCCACGCTCTCGCGCCTCAAGGGCCTCCGGCCGACCCTCGAGAGGTCGAGCAGGTCGTCTATGAGCTCCGCCATGTGCCTGCTCGCCGTCCGGACGCGCGCCAGGTAGTCCAGCCCCTCATCGTCGAGCTTCTCGCCGTAGTCCTCGGAGAGGATCTGGGAGAAGCCGTCGATCGTGCGCAGCGGCGCCCTCAGGTCGTGGGAGACGGAGTAGGAGAAGGCCTCCAACTCCCGGTTGGTCCCCTCGAGCTCCCGGTTGACGTCCTCCAGGTCTTCGCTGGCCCTCTCGGCGCGCAGGCGGCTTCGCACGAGCATCCAGGAGATGCCAAAGAGCAGCAGGCTCACCCCAAGGCCCATCGCCAGGACGAAGAGGGGCAGGTTGCTCTGGACATCCCTCTCGAAGCGCGGCAACGTGGCGAAGTACAGGGTCCAGTCGCGCCCGGCAACCCCGATCCGGCGCTCTGTGGAGAACAACTCCTCGTACCCTCCCGCGCCGGCGCGCTCTATTCCGTCCGAGTCGTAGAGCAGGGCGCTAGACTCCATGTCCTGCCCGTCGTAGACCTCGAAGTCTATGGCCGGGTCGAAACCGCCACCGAAGACGGCGTCGAGCAGGCCGTCCCTCCTGAAAGCGCCAACGACGAACCCCCGCAGGTCCCGCCTACGCTCGGCTACGCTCCCTGCGGGCTCGCCCGCCTCGTAGACCGGCAGGTACACCACGAAGCCGGGCAGCCGGGCGAGGTCGGCGTTCTCCCCCGAGGATTTCTCCGCGAGCACGTAGGTGGTCTCGGTCGCCTGCGGCGAGCCCATGTCCCGCGCCCGGTCCATGGCGGCCCGGTTGACGGTGTACGGGTAATCGTCGCGCCCGAACATCTTGCGGTTCGCCTCATCCGCGGGCGCGGTGAGGCTTATCGGGAAGTAGACGTCACGCTCCCCGCCGGGGTCGAGATCTGGCTGCAGCCCCGGCAACCCGGCTTCTCTCATCCTCCGTACGAAACCCTCGCGCTCGGAGGGTTCCACGCGCTCCGCGAAGGCGAGGGACTGAAGGCCCCCGAGACGTCTCCCCGGCTCGACGCCCTTCACATACTCCTCCCACTCCGAGGGGCTGACGGATTGGCTAGCGAGTATGAGGCCGCGGGCGCCGAACATCGCGTCTAGGTAGTCGTCCGTGCGGCGGTCCACCGCCGCCTGGGTCGCCATCACCGTCTCGTCGAAGCGCACGCTACTCTGCTTCTCGACCGTGTCGCGGACGTAATACCAGGCAAGCGCCGTGAGCAGCAACGAGATCAGGAGCACCCCATAGGCCACCGCCCCGTGCCGCAAGGAACCCGGGAGGCGGTCGAGGCCGGGCAAACCCCTCGGCGCTTTCAAGCGGAGTCCCTGCGAGAAGATACCCGGCGCGGCACCGCGCGGGAGGTATCCCAAGCCGAAAACGCCTCGCTCACCCCTACAAAACCTCTCTAGCCGAAACGTGAGCCGGGCGCCTCCCCCGGGAGGCGCGCCGCGCGGTTTCATGTTACCCGGCGCGCCGACGGCCCGCAACACCCGCAAAACCCGGCGAATCACGGCCCCCGCAGCCCAAAATAGCGGGGGT
>JACDFX010000288.1 GCA_013815575.1 Rubrobacter sp. | reverse complement strand
CACTCCGGGCCGCGCTGGCTCCGGGGCGTGCAGGGCGGCCGGGAGCCCTCGGCACCCCTGCCTCCCGTCCCGGTCGTCGAGGTCGAGGGGCCTGGTCGATTGCAGATAAGAAAGGGCTCCGTCGCCGTCGCGGAGCTCGAAGCCGGCAGGCTCTCCGATTCCTACGCCGACGTCTTCGCCAGTCAGTGGCTACCAGATCTCTTCGCGCCCGTACGGGCCGAGCTCGTGGAGCTTCACGAAGAGGCGCGGCGGGAGGCGGCTTCGGTGGGGGAGCCGTGGGCGTCTCTCGACCCCGACCTCTCACGCAAGGTCGCCCAGCAGATGTTCCGGCGGCTCGTCTCCACCGTGCGCGACGCCCGCCACGGTGGGACCATAATAATCGTCCCACCCGAGAGGGCCGGGGAGGTGCTCGCCGGGGATCATGTCTCCCTCAAGCACGCCTTCGTCGACGGCGAGCCCAGGCGTCGTTTCCGGACCCTGATCGTGCGCATAATGAACCGCCTGGCCCAGTCCCACGGCAGGGGAGAAGAGACCTCCTACCCCAGGGCCGTCGGCTGGGAGGAGTACGTGTGGAGCGAGGATCGGGCGCTCACCGAGCTCGACGAGGCCATCTTCGAGTTCGCCCACCTCGTCGCCGGCCTCGCCGCCGTGGACGGCGCGGTGGTCATGACCCGCCGCTTCGAGCTCCTGGGCTTCGGCGGTGAGATCTCCGGCGGGCTCACGCCCGTCCACTCCGTTCGCAAGTCCCTCGACCTCGAAGGCGAGAGCACTATCGAAGAGGGCGCGCAGGGAGTCGGCACCCGCCACCGCTCCGCCTACCGCCTGGCCGGCTCCCTCCCCGACGTCCTCCTGGTCGTCATCTCCCAGGACGGCGACGCCCGCTTCGTCAGGGACAAGGACGGCGACGTAACGTGCTGGGACCAGGCTTAGGTAGGGTTTCCGTAAGGTCGGTTCGCGAGCCGACCTTACGTTCGACGGTCAACGCTCACAGGGTCCACGTTCGTGTACATCGCCCTCTGGCGCGGGCCGGATGAGGGCCGTCGAAATCGCTAGCGCGGCCACGAACAGGAAGACCGTCCCCAGCCCGTATTCGTCGGCGGCCGCGCCCACGAAGGCGGGACCTACGATGCTTCCGATCCCGAACAGGAGCAGGGCGGCGCTGAAGCCGGTGGAGGGACGTTCTCGGAAGACGGCCGAACTCCACACCGAGAGCAGCGCGCTCATGAACATCACGCCCGACCCGAAGAGGACCGCCGAAGCGGCCACGGCCGGCAACGACCCCGGCGCCAGGCCCAGTAGACCTGTCGCGACACCCAAGGAGACGAGCGTCGCGGCGAGCGTGCGGCGCAGTCCGAAGCGGTCCACCGCCTCCCCCGTCACGAGCCCGGCGAACCCGAAGACCCCTAGCGCAACGTAGAGCAGCGGCCCCACGGCTGGGGGCGAGCCGGCCACACCGGAAACCAGGTCGGCGGCGAAGGACCAGTACGACGCGTTGACCACCCCGAAAGCGAGCGCCACGCCGAAGAGCGGCGCCGAGGAGGGGCACCAGAACCACCCGAGACCCGGCCAACCGACCGTCTTTACATCTCCTGCGCCCGCGGGGCCACGGGTGAGAAGCGCCGCGTTCAGCGCGGCGGCGGCCAGGGCGCCCGCGGCGAAACCGAACCAGGCGGCACGCCACGGGAGCCCGTAGACCGTCGCCGCCAGCGCGGCCAGCCCGGCGACCGTGATGCCGAAGGTCGTGCCCGTGCTTATGACCGAGAGGACCCGGTCCCCCGAAGACGCGGGCACCTTCTGCCCCACGGCGTCGTTGTACGGCGCCCAGGACCAGCCCGCGCCCGTCCCGGCCAAAACGACGCCCGCCGCGAGTACCGCAGCGTTGGGAGAGAAGGCCACCAGCGTCGTCCCCACGCCGGCCGAGAACAGTCCGACCAGCACCGGCAGGCGCGGGCCGGTCCCGGCGGCGAGCAAGCCAACGGCGAGCAGCGCGGCCAGATATCCCGCGTAGAGCCCGCTCGCTATAAACCCGAGCATCTGCGTGGACAGCCCGAACTCTTCCCGGATCTCCGGCAGGAACAGGCCGTACCCGTTGCGGGCCGGCCCGAAGGTTACCGCCGTGGCGACGAACCCGGCGAGCCCCAGACGCCCAGACGCGCCCACCCTTACAAGGCCGCGTCGCGCGGAGTCTCCGCGAAGAACCCCGCCAGGATCCCCGCCACCCTCTCTGGTGCGTCTTCCATAACGAAGTGTCCAGTGCCCGCGACGAGCCGTGATTCTGCGCCGGGGATCTTCTGGGCCAGGGTCTCCGCTTGCGAGGGATGGAGCCACGCGTCCTCCCCGCCCCATACCACCAGCACCGGTACGCGAACATTCCCCAGCAGACGCTCGACTTCCGCAGTGTCCCGCTCGACGAGCGCCCCGTCTTTTCTAAGGTACGCCGCCTGGCCCTCCGGCCCGCGCCACTGCGAGAGGTACGCTTCGAAGGCCTCCCCATCCATCGGCCGCCTGGTTGCCTCTTCTAGATGCGCCGCCACGTAGGCCTCGAAGACGCCGGCCGGCATCGTCCGATAGGCGCCCAGGTGCTCTCTGACGTGGCGCAGCGCCGGCGTCCCCCACGGTGTCAGGACCACCGCGTCGAGGAGCGAGATCTTCCGGAAACCCACGCCTTCGAGCAGGTGGGCCCGAAGCACGATCCCACCCCCAATGTCGTGCCCCGCGACCGCCGGCTCCTCTAGCCCCCATCTCTCGACCAACTCCGCCAACACCCGCCCCTGAGCCGCTATGGAGACGTCCTGTCCCTCGTACCTCCCCGATTCCCCAAAACCCGGCAGGTCGTATACGTAGACCTCGTGACGCTCCGCCAACCGCCGCGCCACGCCCCGCCAGATGTGCGAACGGCTCGGCGTACCATGTACGAGCACCACCGACGGCCCCTCCCCGAGTACCCCGTAAGCCACCTCGCCAGCATCCGTCTGCACCCGCCCCCCGAGCCTCCAGCCATCGCCCAGCACCATACCTCCCAAACCGTTCTTGTTACTTTCAAACACTTTACGACAGTAACAATTACCAGTCAATACTTTTAGAAGGTAAGATACCGGTATGGAGAGAGGGCGCGACGAGGGGTGGGATCGAGACGGCTTGTGGCTGAAACCGGCGCCTGGGCCGTTGTCGCTCGTGCAGGGTTTCGTGAACACCAGGAACGTCATGCACGGCTACGATCTCCTCGAAGACGTGGAGGGGGCGGGCACGTGGCTGGACGAGCGGGGTCTCATGAATGGGGACGTTCCGCTGACCGAAGAGTCGCGGACCCGTCTCGTCGAGTTCCGGGAGGGGTTGCGGGGGCTGCTTCTGGTTCACAACGGGGGAAGGGTGGAGGGAAGCGTCGAGGTCCTGAACGAGCTGGCGGAGGACGCCCTCCTGCGCCTGAGCTTCGATGGGGAAGGCACGCCCGGCCTCTTGGCGGCCGGCTCGGGTAACGCTTCCAGCGGGGTGATCGCCCGCCTGCTCGCGGTGTCGGTGGGAGCCTCCTCCGAAGGGACCTGGCGTCGGCTCAAGGCCTGCCGCAACGAGGGATGCCTGTGGGCGTTCTACGACGGCTCCAGGAACCGCTCGGGTAGCTGGTGCACGATGGCCGTGTGCGGCTCAAGGGCCAAGATGCGCGCCTACCGTCAGCGGAAGTCATAGCGGGAGATCCCGGAGGCAGTGTATCCCTCGCGAAGCGACGGGTGGCGCTCTGCTCTAAACTCCGGCCATGCGTTCTGAGAGAGACATCGCTCGTTCCGGGAAGACGTACCACCCATGAGTGAGGGGCACGACGGGCGTCCGGTGCCGCTCGCGCTGGTGGTGCGCACGTTCGACCGGC
>JACDFX010000287.1 GCA_013815575.1 Rubrobacter sp. | reverse complement strand
GTTCACCTCGTAGCCCGCCTCGACAAAATCGTTTATGGCCCCGATGCGCCGCTCCACCGGCGAGGTGCGCACGTCCACCAGCCTGGAGATCTCCGGCGGCATCAGGGAGAAGCGCAGGCGCGTCTTGCCCTGCGGGTCGTAGTCCAGAAGTTCGCGGTTCACGAACTTCGTGGCAAAGGTCGCCCTGGCGTTCGGGAGTTCGCGGAAAAGCTCGACGAAGTCCTTGACGTTGTCCGAGACGGCGGCGTCGACCGAGAGGTCGCTGTTCGTCCCGAGCTCGTAGACCCAGAGGTCGGAATCCGCCTGCGTGGGCTCGAACTTGAAGCCCTGCTTCGCCGCGTGCCGCTCGACGGCGCCCATGATCTCCCCGGCGTTCACGAAAGTCGTTATGGGGTTGGCGTAGCCCTTGCGTCGGGCCACGTAGCAATTGTGGGTTACGATGCCGTTCGCCACATACGACTCCGGGCCGGGTACGTGGAAATTGTGTACCTTCGTATCGGTCTTGACGCGCTTGATGCTCTCAATTTTCTCAAACTTCATGGTGATAAGTTCCCGGTATTCGGTAGATTACGTTCGTGATCAAAAGGAACTGCGCCTGGTGCGGCAAACATGCCCCGGAGGGTAGATTCTGCGGCAGGCCGTGCGAGCAGTCGTACGCGGGGATGATGTCGAAGCCTCATCGGGCGTTCCGTTCCCATCTCCAGGCCAGCAAGTACCTCGGCAGAGACGTCAGAACCATCCGCAAGTACGAAGGCGTCCTGTATGTCGTCGACAGGTCGCTGCCCAACCCGCAGATCAAGCAGCTCCCGTGCAAAGTGTGCGGAAGCCTCTGCAAGACCGGCGAGAACAGGAGAGGGTATTGCCCGGCCTGCTCGGAGGCGGGCGAGGGCCGCAAGGCGCAAGCGCGACTCCTCGCGGAGCTGCACGCCGGCGCGAACAACCCCAACTACGTGGACGGCGGTGTCAAGCAGACGTTCAGGCATCGTAGGGTGGGCAAAGAATGGTCCGGGGCGGTGCGCGCGCGGGACGGTCGCTGCCAATGTTGTGGTGGGCGGGATCACCTGCAAGCCCACCATGTCCTGCCGGTGGCTTTCTTCCCTGAACTCTGCCTCGACGTAAACAACGGCATCACCCTCTGTGGCCTTCATCACACAGAACTTCATCGTCTATGGTTAGATCTCCGGCTCTTACCCATCCTCTACGAGTCATCAAAGGATGGTCTTCCGTTACACGAAGCACTCTGCCGCCAACCCGAATTTCGAGCACTTCGTCTACTTCCCTGGAGGCCGTACGGAAGGCACGAGCTTCTACGAGTCGTTTCGAAGAACTATCGTAGGCTAATACTCGATCTCCATCCCGAATTTGCTCGACGGGTACTCGGCCTTCAGGCGTAGAAACCAATGTGCCCGCCGCCACACAGTACGAGCAAGCCATCGCACAGCCGTTTGCCTGCGACGGTGCTATAAAGTCCGCGCTGCGGTAGAAGGAGCGGATACCGAGCCCCTTCTTGACCCCGAGCACCAGCACGGTCTTCTTGTTCCTTGCCCAATCCACGACGCCGCCGGCGTCGCTGTGGAGCTCGGGTATGTTCCAGTGGGAAGGCACCTCGACCCGCCCCGCATCGGGGAAACGGCCCAGTATCTCCTGCCCCCGTACGTAGTCCCCGACGTTCGGCTCGTGGTAGATCTTCTCCACCCTCAAGAGCCCCCCGGCGACCACCGACGCCTTATTATTTGCCCCGTTTTCCATGCCAGGAGTCTACGAGGACTATCCGCGCCCCACAGTAACCCCCAACACCCAAAAATCCCCGCCACGTACTGCGACGGCCGAACCTGACGGCTGGGGTCTTACCCCTCGTCGCGGCCGTGGATCTCGGCCGGCGGGCTCGTAGCCTCGACGGCGGTGAAGCTCTCCAGGATGTTGTAGGTGTGGGAGGCGCCCTTCGGGACGAGCCAGGAGTCGCCGGGCTCCAGCAGGACCATCTGGCCTTCGAGGTGCAGTTCGGCACGGCCCCCTATAACGTAGCCGACCGTCTCGTAGTCGCGGCGGGCCTCCGGCTTGGGGTCGGAGGGGCCCTCGCCGTCCCACAGGCGCATCGAGACAGATTTGCCGTCGGCGAGGTACTTCTGGCCCATCTCGCCCTTTGGGGAGGTCTTCGAGCTTACCTTTTTGACGCTTTTGTCTTCGGTCATGATCCTCCTGGTCTCCTGAATCGCGTCTGCAAACCTTACCTTGCCGAAAGGCGGACTAAACGCCGGAACCGCCGGCGGGGGAACACAGGGGGCAGAGGCCGCGCAGGAGCACGGTCTTGCTGTCCACGACGAACTTCCCTTCACCGGAGATCCGGAGGTTCTCCACGCCCTCGACAGGGACGTCGTAGAGCCGGTCGCAGTTCCGGCAGCGGAAGTGGTGGTGGTCAGGGTCGGGGTTGGGGTCGTAGAGCACCGCACCCCGGCTCTCGACGGCCTGGAGCATCCCCGCCTCCTCAAACGCCGCGAGCGTGTTGTAGACGGTCGCCCGCGAGAGCTCGGGCAGAGAACGCCGCGCCCGGGCGAACACCTCGTCGGCGGCCAGGTGCCCTTCCTCCCCACTCCCGAAGACCGACCACACGGCACGACGCTGCGGGGTGACCCGTAACCCGGCCCTCCGCATCTCTTCTCCCGCGTGTTCGTCGCCTCGTATCATGGCCCTCTCAGAGACTAACTTACTTGCGTCTAACACAGACTGATACGCACCCGGGATGGCACCGGATGACCGGGCGTCACGACACGCGTTCTCTGCGTTGGAGGCCGGCGCGGGAACATACTCCCGCGCCGGCCTCTGGCCAAACGGTTGTCTTCCGGGTCGCTAGAGGCGCTTGGCGATCTCGGCGATGTCCTCCTCGTTGACGCCGGGGGCGAACAGCGCCGGCGCCGGGTTGAGGTCGGGCACCGGGCCGCCCTCGGGGATGTCGTTGACGACCTCGCGCGGCTCGCCGGTATCGACCTGCATGCCGTTCCAGATCTCGCCCATCTGGTTGTAGTCTTCGGGGCTAAACTTGTAGAGGAAGCGGTGGTAACCCTTGTCCATGAACTTCTTGGCGTGCGGGAAGTTGTCGCTGCGGATCTCCGGCACCGGCAGAAGCTTGGTGATGTCCGCGCCCGAGAGGTCGGAGAGGGCCTTGGCGTATGCCTCCTGGTGGACACCGCCGCGCACGATGAGGTAGCCGATCATCTCCCGGGCTACAGGGTTCTGGGTCGACTCGTAGACCCGGATCTTGCCCATCCTCGCACCGGACTCCAGGAAGAAGTTGTGCAGGAGGTCCAGCTTGAGGTTACCCGAGTTGAAGACGTTCTCGCCCGTCCACGCCTTGCCCGCGGCCCCGCCGGGGATGGTGCCCAGGCCGAAGTTCAGGAAGTGGTCCGGGTTGCCGGTCATGCCGCTGAAGTTCAGGGGCGGCGTGACGCCGTCGGTGCTCGCCTCGGTCTGGTCGAGCAGAAGGTTGACGGTGTTGGCGACGAGCTCGATGTGGCCCATCTCCTCGGCGGCGATGTTGGCGACCAGGTCGTAGTAGGGCCGGATCTTGCTCTTACCGCGCATGTTGAACGACTGGTACGTGTAGTTCATCAGCGTGCTCATCTCACCGAACTTGCCGCCCATAAGCTCCTGGACGACGCCCGCCGACTCGGGGTCCGCCTGCTCGGGCCTCGGGAGATCTATCTGCAGCTTGTCTATGCGAAGAAACATCTTCCTCCTGTTCAACACTCCTCTTACCAACCCCCCCTCTCTTCCCGAATTAGAAGCTGTCTAAACAAATACTCGGTCTAATTCTTTGAGAGCGACTCGAACCGCGCGAGGACGAGGCGGGGAGACAGAGGGGCCGCCTCCCAC
>JACDFX010000286.1 GCA_013815575.1 Rubrobacter sp. | reverse complement strand
TGCGCCGTCGTCTCCGGGGGCGAGGCGACGGTCGTCGTCCGGGGCGGCGGCACGGGCGGCCCGAACCAGGAGTTCGCCCTGACGCTGGCGGTGGAGCTGGGCGGCGTGGAAGGCTGGGGGGCCTTCGCGGCGGACACCGACGGCAACGACGGTCCCACCGACGCGGCGGGCGGCCTGGTGGACGGCGGGACGGCGGCGAAGATGCGGGAGGCCGGCGTGGACCCGGCCCGGGCCCTCGAAGAGAACGACGCCCGCGCGGCGCTGGAGGCGGGTGGGGCGTTGCTCGTCACGGGCCCGACCGGCACCAACGTCAACGACCTACGGGTGGTCCTGGTCTCCGGTTAGAGCCCGTCCGCGGCGGGGGGCTTTGGGGCAAACGGTGCCATCGAGGGTTCGTCGCTGAGGCGGTTACGGGCCGTGATCGTCCACGGGGAGGACGGCGGATCGTCTGCTCGACGGCGCGGGTTTGCGCGGAGGCGCCGGAGGTGCCATGCTGCCGGGGTGGCGCGGGGAACAGTGTCGGTGGGGTTCAATGGGGAGGTAGGGGATTTTGTTCCAGCAGATCTACGAGCCGGTTGGCAACCTGGCGGTTTCGACCCTGATCGCGGCGATCCCGATAGTCGTGCTTTTCGTGCTTCTGGCGGGCCTACGGATAGCGGCCCAGTGGGCGGCCCTGATCACGCTGGCCGTGGCGCTCGTCATCGCCGTGCTCGTCTACCAGATGCCCCTTGGGTTGGCCCTCAACTCGACGCTGCTCGGGATCTGCTTCGGCCTCTTCCCCATCGTCTGGATCGTTATAAACGCCATCTTTATCTACAACGTCATCGTGGACACGGGCAACTTCGAGACGATCAGGGACTCGCTGGCAGGCGTTAGCAACGACCGCCGCATCCAGGTCGTCCTTATAGCCTTCGTCTTCGGGGCGCTGCTCGAAGCGACGGCGGGCTTCGGGACGCCGGTCGCCATCACCGCCTCCCTCATGGCGGGCCTCGGGTTCGAGGCCATCTACGCGGCGGCGCTGGCGCTGCTCGCCAACACCGCGCCGGTCGCCTTCGGCGGGTTCGGCATCCCCATCATTACCGGCGCCTCGGTCGCCGGCCTCGACGTTCTGGAGCTCTCGCAGATGGTCGGCCGCCAGACGCCGGTGTTGGCCGTGATCATCCCCGGCATGCTCGTAACCGTAATGGCCGGCTTCCGCAAGATGTTGGAAGTGTGGCCGGTGGTGGTGGTAAGCGGCGTGGCGTTCGCCGGTACGCAGTTCGTGGTGTCGAATACTCTCGGGCCCGAACTCGCGGACCTCCTGGCGGCCATCATCACGGTCGTCGCCGTCCTGGCCCTCCTGTCGTTCTGGCGCCCCTCGACCGAGTGGCACTTCGAGAACGAGCCCGCGGCCTCCGAGAGGGAGTCCTACGAGACGCCGCCGCTCGGGCGCACGCTCTACGCCTGGTCGCCTTTCATCATCATCGTGGCGCTGTTCCTGATCGTCCAGGTCCCGCCCATAAAGGCCGCCGTGGGTTCCATCCAGACGGCCATAAACTTCCCGACCGCCGAGTTGAGCGAGACGACCGGCCTCCCGACCGTCCCCTGGCCTGGCCTGAACGAGGCGATAGAGCAGCAGCCCCCCGTCGTCCCCGAGGCCGCCCCCTACGAGGCCACCTACTCGACCAACTGGCTCTCCGCAGCGGGTACCATCATCCTCATAGCCGACCTGATCGCCCTCGCCGTCTTGCGAGTAGGCCCGGGCAGGGCGTTGCGGATCTACGGAGAGAGCCTGAACCAGCTCAAGTGGGCCATCCTGACTATCGCCTCCATCCTCGGCCTCGCGTACCTTTTGAACTACTCGGGCGTGACCTTCACGCTCGGCCTGGCGTTCGCCTCGACAGGCTTCCTGTACGTCTTTTTCGCCCCGTTTATAGGATGGCTCGGGGTGGCGTTGACGGGCTCGGACACGTCCTCGAACGCGCTGTTCGCGAACCTGCAGAAGGTGACGGCCCAGCAGATCGGGGTTAGCCCGAACCTAACCGTGGGCGCGAACTCCTCGGGCGGCGTTCTGGGGAAGATGATCTCACCCCAGAACCTCGCCGTCGGCACGAGCGCCACGGGCCTTCAAGGGAGAGAAGGAGACCTCCTGCGCATAGTCCTGAAGTGGTCGATAGGGCTCACGATCGTGATGTCGATACTGGTCGTTTTGCAGGCGACGGTGCTCAACTTCATGGTTCCCTAGCGGTTCGTGTAATACGGAATCCGGTTGATCCCTGGCGTTTCAGGGATGGCGTCCGGTGACCGGGGCGGTACACGTCCCACCAGGACATCTACGGGGTCGGGCGCGTTTTGCGTTACCCTTTATCCGGATTCGGTATAAGACCAGTACGTGCTTCATGCGAAGCCTCCTATCCCGGGGACCGACGGCCCCTCCTCTGTCCATTTCAGGATACGAAACTAAAATTACAAACCCCTTAACGACGTCTTACAAAACTCTAAACAGCCCGCGAAGCCCGTAGGTGGCACGTCGTTCTCTCACCCCGGGGGTGTAGACTCCGCTGATGCGTCCCAGAGGCTTCTTTGGTGTGCTCGGGTGGCTCCTGGTCAGGCTCCGCTTCGCGGTGGTGATCTTCTGGGCGGTGGTGGCGCTGGCCGCGTACCTCTACCTGCCGGCGCTCGGCGACAGCACGAGCAGCAGCCTCTCGGACGTGGTGCCGGACTCAGCCCCGGCTGCCAGGGCCGAGGTTCAGGCGCAGAGTCTCTCCGGGTCGGTCGAAGCACCGGCCATTTTGGTCTACTCGAACCCCGGTGGGTTTACCGGGCGGGATCTTGAAGAGATCAGAGGTGGGATCGAACGCCTCAACGGGGCTTCGGGGCGGCTCTACGACCTGCGTCGGGCGGTCCCACTCGCCGCCCAGAACTCCACCGACCCCACGCGGGTGAACGGGGATCTGCTCGGCAACGAAGCCCTGCCCGTCCTGCTCTCCTTCGAGCCCGGGACGCGCCTGACGGAGGTCGCGGATGGTGTAGGGGAGATCCGGGCTGACCTGGAGACCCCCGGCCCGCTGCGGACCTCGGCCACGGGCATAAAGCTCGTCCAGTACGACACCAAGATCGCCATCGAAGAGAACTTGTGGCTGGTTACGGTCGTTACGACGCTCGCAATTTTCCTCGTCGTCGCGTTGACCTACCGGTCGCTCGTCGCGCCGCTCGTGCCACTGGCGAGCATCGGGCTCGCAACCTTTCTGACGCTGCGGGTAATCGGTTGGATCTCCGCTACGCAGGGGACGAGCGTGCCCGCGCAGATCGAACCAATAATCGTCGTACTCCTCTTCGGCGTCGGTACGGACTACGCCCTCTTCCTGCTCTCGAGGACCCGCGATGCGCTTGAGGAGGGGACTGGACGCCTCGAAGCCGCCAGGCTCGGGGTCGAGAAGGTCGGTGGCGTCCTGCTCTCCTCCGCGGCGGTTTTGATCGCCGCTTTTGCCCTGCTCGTCTTTGCGGACCTGGGCCTCTACCGGACCCTTGGACCCGGTCTCGCCCTCGCTCTCTGCATCGTCTTCCTCGTCACCGTGACCCTCGTCCCGGCGCTCCTGTCCATCCTCGGGCCGGCGGCTTTCGGAGCACGACCAGCGCGGGGAAGAGGCGCGCCGCGGCCCGCGCTGTTGCGGCGCTCAGGGTTGATCGTGGTCGCCCTCGTCGGCGGCCTGATCATCGTCTCGGCGGGCAACTTCGGCCTCAGGGTCGGCTTCGACCAGTTGGCGAACCTCCCCCGGGACGCCGACTCCGTGCGCGGTTTCGACGAGCTGACCGGGGAGTATCCCGGGGGCATGCTTGCGCCGGTCAACGTGCTGGTACAGGGTGAGGACCTGGACGAGAAGGACGAAGAGCTGGTT
>JACDFX010000285.1 GCA_013815575.1 Rubrobacter sp. | reverse complement strand
GAGCTTCTGGACGACGTGGCCATAGGCCGCGCCCGGCAGACCCCGGCCTACCGCGACTCGACCCGCTTTCTGCAGGGCGGCCCCGACGCGGAGCCGCCGAAGGCGATACTGCTCGTCGAGTGGAGCGGTACGGGTAAGGAACTCGACGAGAGGTTCGCGGGCATAGAAGAGGTGGCGGCCGAGGTGGGCGCCCGATCGGTCGCGCCACTGCGCACGCAGGAGGAGATGTACCAGACGGTGAGGCTCCGCAAGTCCACCCTTCCGCTCCTTTTGGGTACTTCGGAGAAGGAGAAGCCTGTCGCGTTCGTGGAGGACGCGGCGGTTCCGCCGCAGAGGCTCGAGGAGTTCGTCGTCCGCTTCGAGGAGATCGTCGAGAGCGCCGGTACCTGGGCCTGCTTCTACGGCCACGCGAGCGTCGGGTGTCTGCACGTCCGGCCCGCCCTGGATACGAGCGACCCCGAGGGCGTCGCCAGAATGCGGCGCATCGGCGAGGAGGTGGCTGACCTCGTCGTAGAGTGCGGCGGCTCCATCTCCGGCGAGCACGGCGACGGCCTGAGCCGCTCTGAGTTCCTCGGGAAGATGTACGGGCCCGAGATCCTGCGGGCGTTCAGCGAGGTGAAGAGGCTCTTCGACCCGCAAGGGACGCTGAACCCGGGCATCATCGTCCATCCCTCGAAGATGGACGGCCAGCTCCGGATAGGACCGGGCCGCACGCGTCTCCCGCTCAAGACGGGCCTGGACTTCTCGGGGCAGGGCGGGTTCGCCAAGGCGGTCGAGCTCTGCAACGGGAGCGGTCTCTGCCGCAAAAAGACGGGCGGCACGATGTGCCCCTCGTACATGGTCACGCTGGACGAGCAGGACACCACGCGCGCCCGGGCGAACATGCTCCGCTCCGTCCTGGAGGGCACGCTCCCGCCAGAAGACCTCACGAGCCCCCGGATGCGGGAGGTGATGGACCTGTGCGTCGGGTGCAAGGCGTGCAAGACCGAGTGCCCCTCCCAGGTGGACGTCGCCAGCATGAAGACCGAGGTCCTCTACCAATCCGGCAAGAAGCACGGCTTCTCCCTCCGCCAGAGGGCCGCGGGCCACATCCGCACCCAGCTCGCCCTCGCGTCCCGCGCGCCCGCGCTCTTCAACTTCGTGGGCAAGACCGGCCTGGCGCGGCGCGTGGCCGCCCTCGCCGGCATAGACCCGCGCCGTTCGCTGCCCCGCGTCGCCCCCGAGACGTTCTCCAAACGGTTTGCGGGGCTGCCGCAGGGCGAAGGTCCGGTGGAGATCGCGCTCTTCAACGACACCTGGAACGAATTTCAGCGGCCGGAGATAGGCGAGGGGGCGGTGCGCCTCTTCGCCGCCGCCGGCGCCAGGGTCCTGCTCCCCGAGGTGGTCTGCTGCGGCCGGCCGATGCTCTCCGAGGGCCTCATCGAACAGGCTCGAAAGAACGCCAGACGCAACCTGGACATCCTGACGCCCCTCATAGAGCGGGGCGTCCCGCTCGTAGGTCTCGAACCCAGCTGCATCCTGACGATGCGCGACGACTACAAGAAGCTCCTGCCGGACGACCCGCGCGTCGAGGGTCTGGCCGAGGCCACCCGCCTCTTCGAGGAGGCCGTTCTCGATCTGGAGGGCGAGCTTCCCTTGAAGGACGGCTCCCCGGTGCTCCTGCACGGACACTGCCACCAGAAGGCGCTCGTGGGCACGGGGCCGACCGAGAGGGCGCTCTCGCTCGCGCCTGGTACGGAGGTCGAAGTGGTTGACTCCGGGTGCTGCGGGATGGCGGGGCTCTTCGGCTACGAGAAGGGGCACTACGACGTCTCGATGAAGATGGGAAACCGTCGTCTCTTCCCGGCGGTGCGCGAGGCCGAGGGCCGCGTCGTCGTGGCGCCGGGGACGAGTTGCAGGGAGCAGATCCAGGACGGCACCGGCCGCCACGCCCTCCACCCGGCCGAATACCTGGCGGCCCGCCTCGAAGACGCCCGTGCCTGACCCATCAGCCGGAGAGACGCTCCTGTTCGCGTTCCAGAACGACCGGCTCCTCGTGCTGGAGGATGAGGAGGTGCGCGTTCCGCGGGCTTCATCCCCCGAAGAGCTCGAGATAGAGACTTCTTTCCGCCAACCCGTCGGGTACCTGGACGGCGGTCAGGCCTGGGCGCTGGAGGTGCCGGAGGGTGTGGAGGCCCCCGAGGGCACGGCGTTTCGGGACCTGCGTGCGATCTTCGCCGCCGTGGACGAGGAATTCTTCGCTGTTGCCGGTCGGGCAAAGCAGATCGTGGGCTGGCACGCGACGCACCGTTTCTGCGGGCGGTGCGGAGGGGTGACGGAGCCCGTCGAGGGAGAGCCGGCGATGCGGTGCACCCGGTGCGGGATGATGCACTACCCGCGGGTCAGCCCGGCCGTGATCGTGCGCGTCCTACGTGAAGACGAGATTCTTCTCGCGCGCTCCCCTGGCTTCCCGAAGGGGATGCGCAGCGTGCTCGCGGGCTTCGTCGAGCCGGGCGAGTCCATCGAGGAGACGGTCCACCGCGAGGTGCGCGAGGAGGTCGGCCTCGAGGTCGAGAACCTGGAATATTTCGGCAGCCAGCCCTGGCCCTTCCCGAACTCGCTCATGATCGGCCTCACGGCTGACTACGCGGGCGGAGAGTTGACGCCTGAGCCGGGCGAGATCGAAGCCGCCGACTGGTACCGCGCAGAAGGGCTACCTGAATTGCCGCCCAGGGTCAGCATTGCCCGGCGCATGATCGACGACTTCGTCGCCCGGAGGGACGACTCGCGGGCTTCGACCTGAAGAAGCGTCCCGCGTTGGGAAGGAGTAGATTGGGCGTCATGGACCCCAGGTACAACATCTCCAGCGGGACTGAGTGGGAGCGGGTCGTAGGGTACTCGCGGGCGGTCAGGCGGGGCCCGTTCGTCTACGTCTCGGGGACCACGGCCACCGACGGGAGCGGGGGCTTCGTGGGCGTTGGGGACGTGCGGGCGCAGACGGCGCAGGCGCTGAGCAACGTGAAGGTGGCGCTGGAGGCGGCGGGCGCGGGGCTCTCGGACGTGGTACGAACCAGGATCTTCGTCGTAAACATCGACGACTGGGAGGTCGTCGGCAGGGTCCACGGCGAGTTCTTCGGGACCATCAGGCCAGCGACCAGCATGGTGGAGGTGCGGCGCCTGATAGCGTCCGAGATCCTCGTAGAGATAGAGGCCGATGCCCTGATCGGAACGGAACTCGCAGAGTAAAGCTGACGGCTGAAAGCTGATAGCTGAAAGCGCGGAGGGGGCCTTGGCCCTCTCCGCCTACCCTATCTCCGAGGCGCTGCCCGCGGCGTCTTCGAGGGCTTCGAGGGCCGAGGCCTGGTCCATGCCGGTGCTTCGCAGGAGGTCCACGGCGGCGGAGCGGACCTGGCCGACGAGGACGCTTATGGCGAGCTCGTGGCGCTCTTCGAGGACCTTCGTCGCCCGGCGGGCCGCGTCGAGCGCGTGGCGGCGGGCCTCGCCCGGGCCACCCGACTCATCCAGAAAAGCGCCTAGGGCCTTGACCGACCGGGAGAGGTCGAGGACGGCCTCCGGTAGCGGGGTGGGTATGTCGTCGCCGCGGCGGGTGGCGTTGGCCGCGCCGCGGGCGAGGACGCGGGTGTTTATGACGGCGAGCTCTATGCGGGAGCCGGCGCTCGCGTAGAGGTCCAGGTGGCGCAGCGACCGGCGGCGGGTGGGGGAGAGCCTGGCCGTCTCCAGGCCGGCCACGAGGGCTTCGTTCAGGTCCCTGACCCTGTCGTCCATCTCGCGGGCTCGTAGGAGAACCCGTTGGCCGCGCTCGGGGTCGCCACCCTTGAGGGCGGCGGCGATCTCCACGAGCAGGGCCGAGAGCTCCTCGAGAACAGGGGCGGCTGCCCGCT
>JACDFX010000001.1 GCA_013815575.1 Rubrobacter sp. | reverse complement strand
CGGGGGCGTCTACGACGAGTTCAAGGCCCGCGTCGCGAGCGGCCGGAACCTCGCGGACCTGGAGGGCCTCGCCGGGGGCAGGGTCTGGAGCGGCGCCGAAGCCCTGGAGCGCGACCTCGTGGATGGCCTCGGCGGCTTCCGGGAGGCGTTGGCAAAGGCGCGCGAGCTTGGCGGCATCGAAGGGGGGAAAACGGATGTGCTGGTGAGGATACCGGCCCCACGGACGGGCCGACCCGCGCCGGGAAGCCCGTCCGAGGTCGTCGGGGAGGTCGTGGAGACTATGCGGCGGGAGGTTTCGGAATTATCCGGCGGGGTGTGGGCGATGGGGCCGTACACGATCTCAGATGACTGATAGCATCTCCCGGCTGAGAACCGGTGAAGGAGAAATTTGAGCGCGGTCTCAAAGAAAGGAGTCGACCGGCGGGCGATGGGCGTCCTGTCGGCCGGGCACCTCTTTACGGACCTCAACCAGGGCGCCGTTGCCGCGTTGCTGCCGTTCTTGATCTCCGAGCGCGGCCTCTCCCTGGCGGCGGCCGGCGCGCTCGTCTTCGCCGCCACCGTGAGCTCATCCCTCATCCAACCCCTCTTCGGCATCTTCTCCGACAGGAGCCCCATCCCGGCCCTCATGCCGCTAGGTGTGCTGCTCGCGGGGGTTGGCATGGCGCTCGTCGGGGTGGCACCGAGCTACCCCCTGATCTTCGCCTCCGTCGTCCTGAGCGGCGTCGGGGTCGCGGCCTTCCACCCGGAGGCTGCCCGCTTCGCCAACTACGTCTCGGGCTCCCGCCGGGCGCGGGGTATGAGCTTTTTCTCCGTCGGAGGCAACGCCGGTTTCGCGCTCGGTCCCATCGTCGCCACCCCGCTGGTCCTGGTCTTCGGCCTCAGGGGCGCGCTCTTTCTCGCCCTCCCGGCCGCGCTCATGGCCGGTGTGATGCTCTTCGAGACGCCGCGGATGCTGCGCCTGGCGCCGGAGGCGTCGGAGGGCGGGGCGAGGAAGGAGGAGGCCGGGCAGGAGAGCTGGGCGCCGTTCGCGGTTATGGTGGCGGTCGTGGCCGTTCGCTCCTTCGTCTACTTCGGGCTCGTCGCCTTCGTGGCCTCGTACTACGAGCGCGTGCTGGGGGCGTCCGCGGCCCTCGGGAACGTGGCCTTGACGGTGATGCTAGCCTCGGGGGCGGTAGGGACGCTGCTTATGGGCCCTCTCGCTGACAGGTTTGGTCGAAAGGCAGTGCTCGCCGGGTCCATGCTCGTGTTGCCGCCGCTCGTCCTGGCGTTCACCTTCGCCGGTCCCTACGCGGGCATGGCGTTCCTCGCACTTGTGGGTGCTATGACGGTCGGGACCTTCGGCGTCACGGTGGTGATGGGGCAGGAGTACCTGCCTGGCCGCATCGGGCTTGCCGCCGGGATCACGATGGGCCTCTCCATCGGCCTCGGGGGGATCGGGGCGCCCCTGCTCGGCCTCCTCGCGGACGCCGGCGGCCTTCGAACCACCATGCTGGCCATCGCCGCCCTCCCTGTTCTCGGCTTCATCCTCGCCCTCACCCTGCCTGCCAGGTCCGGACCGCCCGGCGGGGCATGAGGGCCGATTTCTGCTGCACCCGCGTGTCACCGAACACCGTCGGCCGCCGCTCCTTCGGATAACATAGCGCGGATGCGAATTCCCCCCGCAAATATCCGCCGCAAGTCATGAGAGGCTTCTACCAACTCGGCACGTTCGCCTACCGTTTCAGGTGGGCCGTTCTGGTGGTGTGGGCCGCTATCCTTATCTTCAGTGCCTTCTTCGCCCCGGACCTCTCCGGGCGCCTCAAAGGCGGTGGCTTCGAGGGCTCGAACTCGGAGGCCGAGCGGGTGCAAAACGTCATGTCCGACGAGTTCGGGGTCTCCCCGGCAGCCCTGACGGTCGTCTTTACCGGGGACGGGCTGGACGCTACGGGCCAGGAGTTCCAGAACGCCCAGGAGCAGGCGTTAGAGGAAGTCCGCAAGATGGACGAGGTCCGGTACGTGGCCTCCTATGCGGGCTCCAAAGACGGACGCTTCATCTCCAGGGACGGTGAGAAGTCGTACGCCATCGTCGCCTTCGGCGTCTCTATAGACCAGGCCCGCAACGTCGTCGCGGACGTCAGGAGCAAGGTCCGCTCCGAAGAGTTGAACACCTACGTCACGGGCGCCCCGGCCGTCTACCAGGACCTCGAGGCGGCGAGCAACGAGGACGTGCAGCGGGCCGAGAAGTACGCCTTCCCGTTCGCGGTGGTCATCTTGATCTTCGCTTTCGGAACGCTCGTCGCGGCCGGGGTTCCGGTAGTTATCGGGGGGGCGAGCGTGCTGACGTCGCTGGCGATTATCTACTTCTTCGCCGGCGCCTACGACATGTCCGTGTTCGTGCTCACGCTCTCGACGATGCTGGGGTTGGGACTCGGAATAGATTACGCCCTCTTCTTTGTCAGCCGGTTCAGGGAAGAATTGGAGGACTACTCGGTGGCGGAGGCCGTGCCGCGGACGGTGGCGACGGCGGGGCGGTCCATCTTCTTCTCCGGGACGGCCGTCCTGATCGGGCTCTCGGGGTTGCTGTTCTTCCCGTTCATGTTCATGCGCTCCATCGGGTTTGCGGGCGTTATCGTGGTCTTCGTCTCGGTCGTGGCCGCCCTGACGTTCCTCCCGGCCCTCCTCGGCGTCATCGGGCCACGGGTGAACTGGCTACGCATCAGACGCCAGAGCGGCGGCCCCGGCGCGGGTTTCTGGAGCCGGAGCGCCGAGCTGGTGATGCGCCACCCCTTGATAGTGATCGTGCTCGTCGCCGGCATCCTGGCCGCCCTGCTCTTCCCCGTGGGCCACATGAAGGTCGGCATCCCCGAGGCCACGGTCCTGCCCCAGAAGTACGAGTCCCGCGCCGGCGACGACCTGCTGAAGGAGAACTTCGAGTACGCCGCCCTCAACCCGATGGAGATCGTCGCAAACCTCGGACGGGATCCTTTGAGCGCCGACGGCCTCACCGACGTGCGTGATCTCGGCGAGAAGGTACGGGACGCCGAGGGCGTCTCCCGCGTCGAGAGCGTCTACACGGTTGGGGCGGGCGCCGCCCGCGACTACGCCACGCGGGTCGGGGACGCCCGCGCCGAGGCCGAGCGAGCGGCCGGAGGACGGGTGGATGGCCTCGTGCAGGAGCAGATCCAGGTGGAGATCCAGAAGAACACCGATGAGACTGTCCGGCAGCAGCTCTCCGAGGTGGAGGCGACCTACGGTACGGTCCCGTCGGGGACTGAAGAGCAGATCCGGGCCGAGGTAGAACCGCGGGTGGCCGAGGAAGTGCGCGGGGCAGAGGACGAGATCCGGGCCGAGGTCCAGCGGCGCGTCTCGGCGGAGGTGGACAGCCGTGTCCCCGAATTGCCGGAAGGCGTCTCTACGGATGGCGACGCTACGCCGGAAGGGGTGGCGAACTTCCTAGAGCTCCCCGCCGCCCGCGATTCGGAGGAGTTGGAGACCGCGGTCGATTCTTACGTGGCCGGCGACCGGTCGCTGCTCAGGGCCGTGACCGAGGAGAACCCCTACACCCAGCGGGCCTACGGCGCGGTGGACGCGGTGCGGGCGGTGGAGGCGCCGGCGGGGACGGACTTTATCGTCGGCGGGCTCTCGGCGGGGCAGAAGGACTTTATATCGAGCCTCTACCAGAGGGTGCCGTTGGCGGCGGCGTTCGTGATCGGGGTGACGTACTTGATCCTGCTCGTCACCTTCCGCTCGGTCCTTCTCCCGCTGAAGGCCGTGATCGTGAACATTCTGAGCCTCTCCGCCAGCTACGGTGCCGTCGTCTTCGTCTTCCAGGACGGCAACCTCTCGGGCCTCTTGAACTTCACGCCTCTTGGCTTCGTGGACGCGACCCTCCCCATCCTGATGTTCTGCACGATCTTCGGGGTCTCGATGGACTACGAGGTGTTCCTGCTCTCCCGCATCCGGGAGGCCTACGAGAACGGCGACTCGAACACCGCGAGCGTCTCAAAGGGCCTCGTCGCGACCGCCGGCATCATCACCTCCGCCGCGGCCATTATCATCGTCGTCACCGGGGCCTTCGCCTTTACCGGCATCATACTGACGAAGGCCGTCGGCCTGGGCCTGGCCGTCGCCGTGTTCGTGGACGCCACCGTCATCCGGGTCCTGCTCGTCCCCGCCACCATGCGCATCCTGGGCGACTGGAACTGGTGGCCCGGCGGACGCAAGGCCACCTTCCGAGCCGACGGCAAAAAGCACGACTGACGTTTCCGCCCTCGCAACGAACGGATAAGATCAATTCTTGATCTCGTAATGTCGCGGGGCTAGACTGTACGGGATGCTGGATCTCGAACGCATACTCAGGGACCGGGGCTACCGCCTCACCAACCAGCGGCGGGTGATCGTGCGCGAGCTGGAGGGGGAGCGGCATCTTTCGGCGGAGGAGCTCTACGACCGGGTCAAGGGGGGGCACCCAGAGCTCGGGCTGTCCACGGTATACCGGACGCTGGACCTTTTGACGGAGCTCGGGGTCGTACGCAAAGAGGACTTCGGGGAGGGGTACTCGCGGTACGAGCTCTCCACCGAGCGCGTACACCATCATGCCCGATGCGACGAGTGCGGGGCCGTCATAGAGTTCAACGAGGAGCTCATGGAGTACCTGGCCTTGCAGGTCGAGCGGGAGACCGGCTTCGTGACCGACTGGCACGAGATCACGCTCCACGGCCGCTGCGCCGCCTGCACGGGTTAGGCACCGAAAGGAGACCCCACCCCTTTTGCCCTTGCGTCCGCCCCACGGCCTGCGTAGAGTATGGGGTTGCTTGGGGCACACAAGATGTAGGGGTGTCCCGGTCTTACGAGGGGGATAGCATGAAGCGAGTAGCGTCGATAGTCGCGGCCCTTGCGCTGGCCTGCACGGCGGTAGGGATGTTTGCAGGGTCGTTGTTGGCGCAGGCGGACGAGGCGGTTTACGAGGCCTGCTCGCGGTACAAGCAGGAGATCCGGGCCGGCGCGTTGCCTGAGGTTCTGGACGAGGAGAGGTGTCCGGTGGCCGGGCGCGTGATCGTGGACGGCGGCGTCGGGGCGGTGGTGCCCGAGCCTGGCATGGCCGTCACCGCCGAGGCCGCGTCTGCCGGTGGGGGCCAACACCTCGTCGTTAGCAACCCCCGCGGCGACAAGATCCTTCTCGACGACGTGGGCCGGGAGACGGGCTCGGAAGCGCCCCCCAAACTCGAAACGCGCGCCCTGAGCCCGTGCCAAGACTCCTTCTACTACTCCCGGGACGTCAAGTTGTACAACTACAGTCGCTGGTACGTGAACGGCCGCAGCATCCCCTCCAACCTCTCCAAATCCGGGGCTGTTGGGGCGATGGGCCGCGGTGGCGTCAACGTCTCAAACGTGCGGGACGTTTGCGGCATTGAGGACGGCGTCCGGGGCCGGCTTATCTACGAGGGTGGCACCAATCGTTCGGTGGATATAAGGAGCAACGCCTCTTGCACCTCCAACGACCGCAAGAGCGTTGTCGGTTTCGGGGACCTGCCATACGGTTACACGGCCTTTAACTGCCTCTGGAGCTGGATCCAGGACGGCCCGGACAGGGTCGCCCACACGGACATCCGCCTGAACAAGTACGATTATAGCTGGACCACTCGCGTGACCGGCTCGTGCAGGGGACGCTACGACGTGGAGTCCTCGATGACCCACGAGCGCGGTCACACCTTCGGTCTGGGCGAGGCACCCGAGGGCTCCCACGGCAACCTCACCATGAGCGAAGACTCCAACGGGCCGTGCCAGACCTCGGAGCGCTCCCTCGGCAGGGGCGACGCCATAGGGCTAAACAGAAAGTACTGAGCCCGGAGGATAGGAGGGCGTTAGACGCGGAGCCGCAGGCCGTCTTCGGCGACGACGACCTCGCCGCCGTACCCTTCCCGCACCTTCGAGACCAGAGAATCGTCGTCCACCGACGGGTGGAGGTGGGTAAGGACGACGCGATCTACGTCTGCCTCGCGTGCGACCCGCGCGGCCCCGGACGGCGTCAGGTGATGAGGGAGGGGTTCGTCGTCGGGGCCGGTGCATTCGATCAGTAGGGTGTGTGCCCCGCGGGCCAAACCCACCACCGACTCGCTGTACTCCGTATCGCCCGTGTAAACGAACGCCCCTTCCGGGCCGTCGAGCCTGTAGGCGATGCTCTCCGGGCTGTGCTCCGTCGGGGCCCAGGAGAGTTTGCAGCCGGGCAGGTCCAGGGGGGCGGTGCCTTTCCGGGGCAACTCGGAGACGTGGGTCGGGTACTCGCCGGACATCGTCTCCCCCCAGACCGCCAGCACCGACTTCCAGAAACGGCGGAAGGGCTCGGGGCCGGCGAGGTGCAACGGGCGGGTCCGCTCCTCCTCCGCGCCGTACTTGATGGTGAAAAGCAGGTTGACGGCGTCCACCGTGTGGTCCGGGTGGAAGTGGGTAAAGAAGATCCTGTCCACGGCAAACGGGTCGAGGCCCGACCGCACCATGCCCCGCACCGCCCCCGAGCCGAGGTCGAAGACGAGCGTCTCCCCGCCCGCCTCCACCACGACGCAGCTCTGCCGACGCCCCAGCCGGGGCACCACCGTCCCCGACCCTACTACCGTGACTTCCAAGATTCCCTCCCCTGTCCGGTCTTGCGGGACGTTGGCCCATCGGTAACATCTCCCCTCGTCCCGAACGCCCACGCCAGGCCGGCGGCCCCGAGCAGGGCGCCCCCGAGGACGTCTGAGGGCCAGTGGGTGCCGAGGTAGATGCGGGCCAGGGCGGAGCCGGCGAGGATCAGGACGACGCCGACCCGCACCAGCGGGTTGGGCCAGAGGAGGTAGACGGTCCCGAGAACGAGGACCGCCCGCAGCATGTGGCCGCTCGGGTAGGGGTAGGGGGTGTCGAAGTCGATGATCGAGGGGTCCGGCACGCGCCCGACCTCTTGCGGCACCGGAGCCTGCGGCAGGACGAACTTCAGCACGATCTCCACGACCGCGGTCGCGAGTAGAGCGACCAGAAGCCTCCACCCCAGCCCACCTCGGCCCCGCAGGTAGAGCACGCCCGCCAGCACGGCCAGCGCCGCCACGGATACCTCAGCCCTCCCCGGTACCGAAAACGCGCTCCCCACAGCGTCTAGAAACGCGGAAGAACGCGCCTGCACGATCCGCAAGAGCCAGACGTCGAAGCCCTCCAGTCGCCCGGCGCCGGCCGCCGACGAGAGCGCAGCAAAAGCGGCGGCCCACGCAAAAAAGATCCCGCGTCCTCTAGCCCTCACGAGATAAACGCTAACAGAGACGTCCGCCACGGACACGAAAAGAGAGCCCGGTGGAAATTCGGTTACGGTTCACGATGAACCGCTGGCCAAAAGCAAGACGGGCAGGGATTCAATACCCCTGCCCGTGCCTCCCTAGGCTACGGCGTCGCGGAGGATTCGGCCGTACTCGCCGGCCTTGAGGATTCGCTCCGCCTCGCGCTGGAGCTGGCGCACCCGCTCGCGCGAGATGTCCAGCTCCTCGCCGAGTTCGGCGAGGGTGGCGGGCTCGTTGTCGTCGAGGCCGTAGCGCCTGACGAGCACGTATCGCGCCCTGTCGGGGAGGTGGTCGATGGCCTCCCTGAGGTAGGCCGTCTCCATCTCTCGCATGACCGTATCGGGCGTGTCGGAGACCTTCTCGTCCTCGATAAAATCCCCAAGCTGGGAGGCCGTGTCATCGCTGGAGACGGGCTGGTTGAGGCTCGTGGCGTCCGGTATCGCCCGCATCGTGAGGCGCACCTCGTCGAGGTCCCACTCGAGGTGCCTGGCGACCTCCTCGCGGGTTGGCTCGCGCTCGAAGCGCAGGGAGAGCTCGGCGATGGCGCGGCTGACCTTGCGGATCTTCTCCGTCATATGAACCGGCACCCGAATGGTCCGGCCCTTGTCGGCGACGGCGCGCTGCACGGCCTGGCGGATCCACCACGTGGCGTACGTCGAGAACCTGAAGCCCCGGTCGGGGTCGAACTTCTCGACGGCCTTCATGAGGCCGATATTGCCCTCCTGGATCAGGTCCTCGAAGGGCAGCCCGTAGCCCCGGTACTTTTTCGCCACGGAGACGACGAGCCTCAGGTTCTTCTCGATGAGCCTCTGCCTGGCCCGCGCGTCGCCGGCCTTCGCCCGGTTGGAGAGGTCGATCTCCTCCCTGTGTGAAAGCAGGTTGCCCTGTCCGATGTGCGCGAGGTACTTGGCGAGGAGCTCCGGCGTCTCCTGCTCCCTCTCCGGCTTCTGTCCCTCTGTCCGCTTGCTGGCCTCCGGCTTCAAAATGCCCTCCTCACGAAACGCGCGGCCCACCCGAGATCAATTTCGATAACTACTCCTAATCTACCGGGTACCGCCCTTTTCTAAACCCTTCTTCTTAGGACCCGTCGGGCGCTTTTACCGCCCGACAACCTTTATACGGACGCCAGAGGAAAAAGGTTGCGTCGTGGGCCCCGTCGGCTACCGCGGGGGAGAATGGGCGCAGGTATACTGGTCGGCATGGAGACACCACCTCAGATAGTCGATCGCATCCGCCAGGACCTGCCCAATATCTTGACGAGCTGGAAGGAGAAACGCGGAGGATTAGGCGAAGACGAGCCCTCCGGGCGCATGGTCGCCAGGATGGAGGAGTTGACCACCGTCTTCGCCGGCTTTCTGGAGAGCTCCGAGGGCGTCGAGGGTTTCAATCGGGGGGGTGAGATCCGCACGCTAGTCGCCAGGATCGCCGACGACCAGCACGCGCTCGGACGGGACGCCGTGGGCGTCATAGAGGACTTCTCCGTGCTCCGGCGGTGCGTCTGGCTCTCCGTCGAGGGGGGCGTGGACCTGTCGGTGGCTTCGGGAAGCGAGGTGGCGAGGTTCTTCGTCAAGCTCCTGCAGGCCTCCGACTGGGTGACCGAGCAGGGCCTCCAGGCCTTCGAGGAGACCGCCATGAGAGAGATGGAGCGGGCGCTCGTGCGCGCGGAGGCGACCGACCTCGTCACCGGCCTGCCGGATCGGGAGCAGTTCAATCGCCTGCTTCTGCCAACCGCCGTGAGGGATCACGAGAAGTTCGCCGTTCTCGCCTTCGACGTGGTCGACTTTACCGAGACGGTGGCCGAGGGGAACCTGGGCCGCGCCCGCGACGTCCTGCGCCGCCTGGCCGAGACGGTGGTGGATCTCGCACCGGAGACGGCCGTCTGCGCCCGCTTCGGCGACGACGAGGTGTGCGTCATCCTGCCCGGCAGCAACAGCGAGGACGCCTACCGGGTGGCGGAGCGCGTCTCCGAGCGTCTGGCCGAAGACCCGGACGGCTTCGAAGTTGACGCCGGCCTGGCCGAGTATCCGGCGCACGGCTCCAACGCGTCGGAGCTGATGACGGAGACCCTGAAGGCGCTCGGGATGGCTAAGCGTGTAGGCGGCGGCGGCATCGTCGTCGCGCGGTAGACCGGAGGATAGACGTGATAGCCATTATGAACAGCCTGCCGGTCGCCGAGGGCGCGGCTGACGCCGTCGTGGAGCGGTTCGCCGGGAGTAGGGGCTACGTCCAGGACTTCCCCGGCTTCGTCTCGATGGAGGTCTTGAAGTCGGCTGAAGAAGACGAGGTGCTCGTGGTCACGCGCTGGCGCGACCGCGAGGCCTTCGACGCGTGGGTGGGTAGTGAAGAATTCGCCAAAGCTCACGCCAGGGGCGGCACGGAAGGGTTGCTCAGGGGACACCCGAAGATGTCGTCCTACGAGGTGGCGGTGCAGCGAGGTGCCGCCGAAGCTTAGGTCAAGCCGGGAGGGAGAGGGCGAGTGGGGGAGACGAGGGACGCCCGGCGGGTTCGTACTCGCCCTTACCGAGGACGGCGAACGTGAAGGCGAAGAGAAAGATCAGGAGCACAATCAAGATTCCGAATGTTACCCGTTCGCGCACCCGGTCTCCTCTCTCGATTACCCGTCCTTGGCATTCTAACCGACTCGCGCCTCCCCGTCCCGCGTCCGCCGGCCCGTGCGATTAAGGTACACTGTAACAATGTGTAGCAGGCTCTACTCGGGCGCCGGGGGAACGGGGACGCTGTGACGGATATTAGCGGGGGGCTTTAGATGGACGTGGATCCTTCCATCTCAGAGTACACCGACCTCCAGGAGCAGGAGTGCCGGGCGCTCTTGCGGCTAATGGAGGAAATGGGCATCGCCACGGCCGACCGGACCTACAGGCCGGGCGACGCCGTATATCGTCAGGGCGAGTACGGCGACGCGCTCTACGTGCTGGTCTCAGGCGTCATGAAGCTCTTTCGACCCTATTCAGGCAGCAAGGAGGCAACGCTCCGGCTCCTGACCTCGTGGGACATCTTCGGCCACCTGGCCTTTGCCGGGGAGGCCCGCCAGCGCGCCTACGCCGAGGCCGTCACCGAATGCCGGGTCACCAAGATCCCCAAGGTCTTCGTCGAGCGGGCCGTCAAGCAGGAGCCCCGGGTGGCGTTCAAGATCATGACGCTCCTCGAGCTGCGCCTCGTGCAGTACGAGGAGCTCGTCAAGTGCCTGCTCCCGCGTGAGACGGAGGTCCGCCTCGCCAACCTCCTGCCCATCCTCGCCCAGAAGTTCGGCGACCGCCAGGCCGGTGTGGTCACCATAGACCTGCGCCTGACCCACCAGGACCTGGCGGCGATGGTCGCGTCCACCCGCGAGTCCGTCACCAAAGTCCTGAACGAGATGCGAAACCGCGACCTGATAGAGGTGGACGCTGGCCGCATCACGCTCAAAGATTGGCGGGCCCTAGCCAAACTGAGCGGGCCCTAGGCCGCCACGCCGCGTCCTTCGCACTGGGCTGAAAAGCTGACATGCTTCTGTAATAGTATGCCGGCCGGGTAGGCGAGTTCGAGAGGCGCTGGGCGTGCTGGAGTTGTTGGAAGCGATTTTCCTTGGCGTGGTGCAGGGGCTCACGGAGTTCCTGCCCGTGTCGAGCTCCGGGCATCTCTTGCTCGGGCAGTACTTTTTGGGCATGGACCAGGCCCGTTTCGGGCTGACTTTCGACGCGGCGATACACACCGGGACCGTGCTGGCGGTCATCTCCTACTTCTGGCGGGACCTCTTGCGAATGGCCGGTGCGTTTCTGCGCTCCCTGCGCGGGCCGAACTTCGAGGAGAGGGACCAGCGGATGGCGTACCTGATCCTGGTCGCCACCGTCCCGGCCGGCGTGATCGGCCTGCTGTTCAAGAGCTTTTTCGAGGGTCCGGCCGTGCGCTCCCCCTGGCTCGTGGCGTTCAACCTCGTGCTGGTGGGTGTTCTGTTTATCGTGGGGGAGGTCGTCGGCCGGCAGAACCGCACCTCCGACAAGCTTGGTTTCAAGGAGGCGCTGGCGATCGGGCTTGCCCAGACGGTGGCCCTCTTTCCTGGCGTCTCGAGATCCGGGGGCACGATCACGCTGGGCCTCTTCCTGGGCCTCCGGAGGGACGAGGCGGCGCGGTTCTCCTTCCTGATGAGCGTTCCGATCACGACCGCAGCCGCGCTCTTGAGCCTGGCCGAGGCGTTCGGGTCTGGCATCGACGCCGGCGACGCCCTGCTCTTCGTGGCCGGCAGCGTTACTTCGGGCGTGGTCGGATACCTGGCGATCAGGTTCCTGCTCAACTACCTGGCCGGGCACTCCCTGCGGGTCTTTGCCTACTACCGTTTCGTCCTGGCTGCCGTCGTCGTGCTGCTCCTTCTCGTGGGCGTCGGGGGCTTTTGACAAACGCCTCACCCCTCTGGTACTTTGAGGCCATTATGCAACGCCCTCTTTCGATAGCGCGGCGATTTATCAGGGAGGGGCGCGCCCGCACCTGACGCGCGCTTACGTCCCTCCAGACCACCAGAGCCGGGCCTATCGAAACCCACGAACGGAGGACACGGACGCCGTGATTCCATCGGAACCATTACGCGAAGACGCAAAAAGGCAATTGGACGAAGAAGCCAGACCGGTCGGTGCCGTCGACGAGGCCGGGATGGACGTGTTGCGGGCTGGCATAGACGCCGTCGACGCGGAGATCGTGCGCCTGCTCGACCGGAGGGCCTCGCTTGCGCGCGGGATCGGCAAGTTCAAGCAGCAGAGGGGTATGGCGGTCTACGCGCCGGCGCGGGAGCGCATGGTGCTGGACCGGGTCACGGCGCTTGGCGACGGGGAGTTTCCGAAGCGGGGTCTGGAGGCGGTCTTCCGCGAGATCATCTCCACCTCCGTCTCCCTGGAGACCCGGCTGAAAGTGGCGTATCTGGGCCCCGAGGCGACGTTCACGCACGAGGCGGCCCTGCGGTCCTTCGGGACCAGCATCGAACTGTGGCCCCAGACGACTGTCGCCGAGGTCTTTGCCCGCGTGGAGAGGGGGGAGGCAGAGCACGGCGTCGTCCCCGTCGAGAACTCGATGGAGGGCGCGGTCACCCACACGCTCGACGAGCTGATGAACAGCCCCCTGAAGGTCTGCGGGGAGGTCTACCTGCCCGTCTCCCAGAACTTGATCTCCGCCGAGACCTCGCCGGAGAAGGTGGACCTCGTCCTCTCGCACCCGATGGCCCTGGCCCAGGCGGCGTCCTGGCTCAGGCGCGAGCTGCCCGGTGCGCGCCTGGAGGAGGTCGAGTCGACCGCCGAGGCGGCCCGGCGGTCGGTGTTCCAGCCAGGGGTCGCGGCGGTTGGGAGCGCGCTGGCGGCGGAGGCGCACGGGTTGAACGTGCTGGCGCGGAACATCCAGGAGGCCAGGACGAACACGACGCGGTTCATCGTGCTGGGGCGTTCGTGGGCCGCCCGGACGGGCAAGGACAAGACAAGCGTCGTGTTCTCGGTCAAGGACAGGCCTGGCGTGCTCAAGGATGCGCTCTCGGCGTTCGCGGTCCAGGGGATCAACCTGACTCGCATCGAGAGCCGCCCGAGCCGCAAGCGGGCCTGGACCTACGTGTTCTTCGCGGACTTCACGGGGCACCCGGACGAGGAGAAAGTGGGGCGCGCCCTGGAGGCGCTCGAAGAGCACTGCCCTTATGTCAGCCTGATCGGGGCCTACCCGGAGGTCCCGCCGGAGGTCTCCTGACCCGCCCCATGGACTTCAAGGCCGCAGCGAGGGAGGTGCTCCGGGAGATCGGTCACCCCTTGCACTACGGGGACATCACCGAGATCGCGCTCGAGTCCGGCTACCTGCAAAGCGCGGGCCGCACACCCCAGAACACCATGCGCGCCCGCCTCTCGGTTGACGTGAGGGACAACCCGGACACGCCGTTCGTCCAGACGGCCCCCGGCGTCTACGCCCTGCGCCCGGCGAATTGAGGCCCACCGAGATGCTATATTGGCCCCGAAGCTGCCTTTTAAGGTCGAGGAGATACCATGGTCGAGCTAGCGGATAGGGCGGTAGAGTCCGCCTGGAAGGTCAAGAACCTGAAGGACTTTGACCAACGGCTGGAGCGTGCCGCCGGGAGGCTGGACGAGGGCACCGGAGGGCTCGCCGCGATGGTCGTCTACGAGACGGCCCTGATGAAGAGTGGGCGCCCCCCCGAGGAGGTGCGGGAGATGGTCCGCTCCTTCCGCGAGACCTTCGAGGACGAAGAGGTACCGCTCACCATGGCGCACACCAGCGGCATAATGAACGTCGAGGGGAACGACTGGTTTTTCGGGGAAGACGGGCTTCGCGTCCTTACCGGCCAGCTCCTCGGACAGTTCCAGCACAGGGTCGCCCAGTACAACTACGTGGACGAGAGCGAGGTGCTCAGGCGCTGGGCCGACGGCTACGACACGCGGCTCTTCGTGCGGCGCAGGATCTTCGAGACCGAGCCCATAATCGGAGTGGTCGGGGGCCTGGACTTTCTCCTCCTGCAACACCTGCGCGTCGCCGCCGGAGGCGACACCCTGGTCCCGAACGCGGAGGTCGCCCGGGCGCTCGAAGCCCTCGGATACGGGCCCGGCCTGGACCCCTACGAGACTCTCGCCGCCGCGGAAGACCTCGCGCTGCACCTGGACCTCCCCGCGCCCGTGGTGGGAGAGATGCTCGGGGAGCTCGCCCGCGAGGGCTTCGAGGACTACCCCGAGCCCCCGCGAGAGGAGCCGCGGACGGCACCCTCCGCGACGCCCCAGGAAGACGCTGTCGCCTCCGAGGGCGGGGCCGTCTCGGGGGGGGCGGCCGACGAGCCCCGGGAACAGAAACCGGTCCCCCCGGAGAGGGCCGAGCGCGCGGAGGTCACGGGCGACCCCGCGGCGGGCGAGGAGCCGTCCAGGGTTCAGGACCCGCAGGCCGGGGACGCCCCGGGGGTCTCCGAGGAGGATGGTCCGGCCAGCGGGGCCGCGCCGCCGGAGTCTGGCCCGGAGGACAAGCCCGGAACCTCCGGGCGGGAGGATGCGTAAAAGAGCGTGGAGATGGTAGAATGCCAGGCGGCATTATCAAGGTACATCGTCGCTCATCGTTCACAAAACACCTTTCGTAACCGACGGTAGGGCAAGAAGGAGCAAGCGGTAGCATGGCAGACTCCAGGAAGCGCATAGCGTTAAAACCGCATATGGGCCGTATCCGCGAGTGGGTGGAGGCGGGCAAGGCTGACGACTGGATCGCCGACGCCCTCGGGACGAGCGCCTCTTCGGTGCAGTCGTTCCGCTCCCGCAACGATATCTACCGCCGCGAGCGCGGGCCCAGGGAGCCGGAGGTCCTCTTCGAGGGTGTGCTGGACCACGGCGAGAACGACGGCTGGGGCCTCTGGCTCGACCCGGCCGTCGCGGAGGACCCGATCTGGAAAGAGCACTGGGCCGGCGTTGAGGCCGTCGTCGTCAAGGTCGCCGAAGACTCCATCGTCCTGGAACCGGACGCCGGCGAGACTCAGGAGGCCGCCGACGACAAATCCTGGACGCTAGTGGCGACCAACGGCCGGGGCGAGGCCGACGAGCCGGAAGACGTTGGCGGGCCGCAAGAGGTCGAGGTCGCCGCTAGCCCGGAGCGGGAGCAGGGGCGGGTCAAGTGGTTCGACCCGGAGAAGGGCTACGGCTTCCTGGTACGCCCCACGGGTGACGATCTGTTCGTGCATCACTCCGAGGTCGAGGGCGACCCGTCAGCACTGTCGCCGAACGGCGAGGTCGAGTACGAAGTCGGACGAAACGACCGCGGCCCCAACGCCCGCAGCGTTCGTACCCTCGGGTAGACCCTCAGAGTAGGGCTGCTACTCCGCCCTGGCGGTGTCGGGCCCCCGCTCGCCCGGCAGGTGGGCGGTAGAGGCGAGGTCCAAGAGTTCCGGGCCCGCTCCGTTTCGGCCCCAGCCGATGCGCGTGATCGAGGCGTTCGACGCCCGGCGGGTTTCCGGCAGGACCTCCGGGCCGAACCTGTCCCGCAGGAACGCCCGCATCGCGCCCCCGTGGGAGACCACGACTATGCGCGTACCGTCCGGATGACGGCCCCTGAGATCCGAGATCGCCGCCTCGAAACGGTCCATGACCTCCGTGTCCGTCTCCGCGCCGGCGAAGGCCCAGCGTTCCTCCTCCGGCAGGGAGAGGAATCGCTCCGCAAACTCCGGGTCGCGTCTCTCCTGCTCGGCCCAGGTGTGGCCTTCGAGGACGCCGCCCTGGCGTTCGCTCAGGCCGGCCAGCGGGACGACCTCGCCGTTGAAGCCGGCCTCCCGGGCAATGATCCGGGCCGTCTCGAAGGCCCGCGCGAGCGGGCTGGAGTAGATGGCGTCGAAGGGCTTCCGGGCGAGGGCGCTCCCGGCCAGGGTGGCCTGGTGGCGTCCTTCTGCGGAGAGCGGGAATTCCATCTGTCCCTGCCAGACGCCCTTTGCGTTTGCCGTGGACTGTCCGTGGCGCACCAGGAGTAGCTCTTGTCGTTCGGGCATGAGCATAAGATAGTGCATCCGGGCCGTGCGGGCAAATGCCCACCGATGCTAAACTTTGCGTGTTCCTGAATCTAGTTTGGAGGGTGGGCCGGAGTGTTCTGGAGGGGCGAAGAAGGGGCGCCGGAGGCGTCCGACGGGGGCGTCGAAGCGGAGCGGTCCGGGCCGATCCGGATCACCCCCGACGCGCCCCGTCCGGCGACGATCCTGCGGGTGGCGGGCGAGCTGGAGGAGCGAGGGGGCCGCATCCTCGAGTTGTTCAAGGAGATCCGATCCCCCCTCGGCCAGGTCGTGCTGCCGATCCACCTTCTCAAGGACGAGGAGGCGTTTTTCGTGGAGGTGGCTACGGGCCCCTGGGACGAGCGCAGCGAGCGCGAGGTGGCCGAGCGGGCCGCCGTGCTGCGCAACTCCGAGTACGCGGACGCCGAACTGGAACTCGTGAGCGCCTACCCGGTGCCGGACGACCTGCGCTTTTTCTGCGGCCGCTCGCCGGCCGCGCTGCTGCAACTGGACCTTCTCAGGCTCCGTTCAGGCCGCGCCGAAGAGGCCGCGGCGGTCTTCCGGGAGGTCGCAAGCCGCCACTGGGGCGTGGACCTGGACTTCGAGCCTGGCTACCTGCCCCTCGCGGAGGACCTGCTCATGGCCGCCCTGGCCGGAGAGGAGGCCGCCGGGCGCACCCCGCCGGTCTCGGAGGGTCTCGTCGCGGGCGTGGGCGGCTTTCTGGGTGAAACCATTCGCAGGAACGCCGGACACGGGGCCGCCTGGCGGGTTGGCGACGAGTGGGGTGAAGGCCCCGTGGTGGAGGCCGAAGGCTTCGTCCTCGACCCCATCGGGAAGGCCCGCGCGTTCCTGCGGGAGGGCCCGGAGGAATCCCTGGCCTTCTACGCCACCTACGTCCTCGAGCTGTTAGAGCAGGACCGGCCCCCGGGGGCGCCTGAGCCTCAGGAGTAGCGCTTGCGGAGCTCCCGGATGATGTTCGTGGAGTCCACCAGCACCTCCTCGTCTATGGTGAGGATCGGGATCGCGCGCTGGCCCGAAAGACGAATCACTTCCTGCCTGCCGTCCTCGTCGGCGTTTACCGACTCGTAACCCAACTCCAGCCTGTCCAACTCCTTTTTTACCCTGCGGCAGTAAGGGCAGTAACTGCCCGTGTAGAGCCTTATGCCGGTCTTTTCCCTCGTGGCATCCAAAGAAATACTCCTCTATAAACGTATACGAATATTCAGATTATACCCACGCAAGGGTCGAGTTAAAGTGATCAGCCCGGGGGGTCGAGGCCGAACACGACCTCCACTTCGACGGGTGCGTCGAGGGGAAGCTCGGCGACGCCCACGGCAGAGCGGGCGTGGAGCCCCGCCTCGCCGAAGAGCTGACCGAGGAGCTCGGAGGCGCCGTTCATGACGTCCGGCTGGCCGTTGAAGCCGGGCGTTGAGGCGACGAAGCCGGTGACCTTCACGACGTCGCGCAGGTTCTCCAGCCCACCGGCTCTCTCGGCGGCGGCGGCTACGGCGTTGAGGGCGCAGAGCCTGGCTGACTCTTGCGCCTCATCGAGCATGACGGCGGCGCCGACTTTGCCGGTGCGGTGAAGCTCGCCGTCACGGAAAGGGAGTTGTCCGGCCGTGAAGATCAGGTTTCCGGTTCGCGTGGCCGGCACGTATGAGCCGGCGGGGGTGGGGACTGGCGGGAGCTCCAGGCCGAGCTCGCTGAGGCGGGTCTGCGGGTCCATCTAGCGGAGGGCCTCCTCGTACTCGCCCGGGTCGTAGATGAGAGGGTAGCTCGCGTCCAGGGACTCGCCGGCGGTGACCTCGCCGATCACGACCGTGTGGTCGCCCGCGCGGGCCCGGTCCATCACGCGGCAGTCGAGGTAGGCGAGGCAGTCAAGGAGGTAGGGGGAGCCGTTCGGGGTCAGACCGTAGGGGACGCCCCGGAGCTTGTCGTCGTACTCGCCGCTGGTCTCGCCGAAGTGGGTCGCCACGTTTACCTGGTCGTCGCGCAGGACGCTCAGGGCGAAGGTCTCGCTCTCGAGGACGATGTCGTGGGTGTAGCGGTCGTTTCGGACGGCGACGGCGACGCACGGGGGGCGTTCGGAGGTCTGCATCACCCAGGAGGCGGCCATCGCGTTCGACTGGCGGCCGCGGCGGGTGCCGAGCACGTAGACCCCGTGGGTCAGGTGGCGCATGGCGCCGAGGACTGAGGTGCGCTCGTGAGGATCCCTGTCCAAATCTCTCCTCTCGGTTCTGGTGAGGGTATTCTACCAACAGTAGGTATACTTGCGGCCCATGAACTTCTCCCGAGGGATATAGAGTGTCTCTGAGCGCCTCGCTCGTAGGAATCGGCATCGTTCAGACGTTGCTTTACCTGTTCTTCATAAGGGCTATAGACCTCTACGAGCGGGAGTCGTTGCGGTATGTGATCCCGATATTTATCTGGGGTTTCGCGGTGGCTACCACGGTCTCGCTGGTCTTCAACACTATAGCCTCGATCACCATCAGCAGCCTCGCCGGCAACCAGACCGCGTCTTTCGTGACGGCGGTCTTCGTGGCGCCGCCGGTCGAGGAGACCGCGAAGGGCCTGGCGCTGCTCATAGCGTTTATCGTCGCGTACGTGGCGGCGCGCAGGCGGGGGCTCGTCGAGTTCGCGGGGGTCATGGACGGCATCGTCTACGGATCAGCGGTCGGCTTCGGGTTCGCCATCGCCGAGGACATCTTGTATGGGCTGCAGTTCGGGTCGGAGACCTTCGTGGTGCGCAGGATCTTCGGCGGCTTCGCCCACGCCGCGTTCACCTCGCTGACCGGGATCGGGATCGGCCTCATCCCCTGGGTCCGCAGCGGGTTCTTGAAGGTGTTGCTGCCAATCCTGGGCCTTCTCGCGGCCATCCTGCTGCACGCGACGTTCAACTTCACGGCGACCGTGTTTGGGCCGGTCGCCTACGTGGCGCTGTTCGTCGTGATTCTGTTATACGTGGTGATCATAATCGTGTGGCTCACGTTGGAGCGGCGCATGATCCGGGACGAGTTGCGCGACGAGGTCGGCGCCGGCACCATAACGCCGCAGGAGTACTCCATGCTGCCGAGCTACTTCCGAAAGACGGGCTATTACCTGCGCCTGCTCTTCTCGGGAAGATTCTCGGCCTGGCGTCGCGCCCGCAAGGTTCACGGGGCTGCCATGGACCTCGCGGTCTCCAAACGCCTCGCCCGCCGCTCGGACACCGCAAGTCGCCGCGACCGCGTGCTGGCCCTTCGCAACAAGGTCGCGGCCCTTAGAGGAGGGCTGGTCCCGCGGACGGACCCCTGAGCGCGGGCCCACCCGCCTCGGGGTTGGTACTCGCCGGCGGGGGGAGCCGCAGGATGGGCCAGGACAAGATTTACCTGGAGGTGGGCGGCGAGCCCCTGGTCCGACGGGTCACGCAGGCGCTCTCAGGCCCGTGCGACGAGGTGATCCTGGCCGGCCCCGCCGCCGGCCTCCCCCGCGACGTCCGCCGGGTCCGGGACGACCGCCCGGGGGAAGGCCCGCTGGCCGGAATGGAGGCCGGCCTCTCCGCCGCCCGCTTCCCGCTCGTCTTCGTCGCCGCCGGCGACATGCCTTTTCTGGGCTCCGATCTCGTGGCGTACCTTCTCGACGCCCTCGCCCAGGGAGAACTCCAGGCCGTCGTTCCGCTCTACAAAGAGAGGTCGCACCCGCTCTGCGCGGCGTACGCGAGGGAGATCCTGCCGCGCCTCCGGTCCGATCTTGACGGGGGGGTGCGGGCCGTCCGCGAGTTCGTGGGGCGGCTGGGACGGGTCGGCTACGTCGAGGGGGCGGAGCTGCGCCGGTTCGGAGATCCAGACCTCCTGCTGATGAACGTCAACTCGCCGGAGGACCTGCGCCGGGCCAGGGAACTGGCCGGCGGTTGAGGGGCCGGTCGCTGCGGGGTCTGATCGGTCGTCTTCGCGACCTGCTGGCGGTCTACCGGAACACGGAATCTGGCGGAAACGATTCCGGGAACGAAAGGGTCGCGGTGGTGCTCGGGACGCAGGTGTTGGCGGGGGGGAGGCCAAGCCGGACGCTGGAGGCCAGGGTCCACCACGCCGCCCGCATTTACGCCCGGGGCGGGGTAGACCGCCTCGTGGTCACCGGCGGCCTCGGCAAGTACCCGCCCACGGAGGCGGAGGTGATGGCCCGCATCCTTCGGGAGAGTGGGGTGCCGGAGGAGGCCGTTCTTGTGGAGGACGAGGCCGAGAGCACCTGGGATTCCGCCCGGTTGGTGGCCGAAGTTCTGGCGAAGCATGGGGTGCGAGCGGTGCTGGTAGTAACCGATCCACTGCACTGCGTTAGGACGGCCGCGGCCTTCGAGCGGGTGGGCATCATCGCGCGGCCGGAGCCCGTGTATAGTAGCCCGATGTGGCGCGACCCGTGGTTGCGCAGGGGGCAGTTGTTTCGGGAAAGCGGGGCTCTGGTCTGGTACGGGGTGAGGCATGGGGTAGGGGCGCGCTCCCGGCGGTAGCCGTGGGGGTTCTGGCCGTCTCCTCGGCGGCCGTGATGATCCGGGTGGCGGGAGCTCCGGCCCTCGCCGTTGCCTTCTGGCGCTGCGCCCTCGGCGTCGCGATACTGTTACCGTCGGCACTCATCCGGAGGGACAGGTTTCCGAGGGGACGGACTCTGTACGTTGGGATCGCCTCCGGAGTGGCGCTCGGGGCGCACTTCGGGTTCTGGATCTCCTCCCTCGACTACACGAGCGTCGCGGCCAGCGTGGTTCTCGTAAGCAACACACCGGTCTTCGTGGCGATCCTGGCCTACCTGCTCTTCGGTGAGAAGACGACGCCCGTTTCGTTTGCGGGTATCCTGGTCGCGCTTGGCGGGACGGCCGTCATCTCTCAGGACGGGTCCGTGGGGTCGGCGGCCCTGTTCGGCAACGCGCTGGCGATCGTGGGTGCCCTCACTTTTACGGTCTACGTACTAGTTGGGCGCTCCCAGCGCTCCGCCGCCGAACCCGTCGGCGTCTTGCCGTACTCGATCGTGCTCTACTCGGCCGCCGCGCTCACCCTGCTTCCAGCCGCCCTCCTCTCGGGCGACAGGCTCTGGGGGTATTCCGGGGAGACGTGGTTCTGGCTGGCGGCGATAACCGTGGGGCCCCAGATCATGGGCCACACCGTCTTTAACTGGGCCCTGCGCTACGTGGAGGCCTCGGTGATCTCCGGCACCGTGCTCGCGGAGCCGGTCGTCGCTTCGCTTCTGGCCTGGCTCGTGCTCTCGGAGAAGCCGGGGATCGCCACGGTTCTTGGCGGGGCCATCGTACTCGTCGGTATCTTCTTGCTTCTGCGGGGCCGCCGATCCGCGCCCACTCCGTAGGGCAGTCGGGATCACACCGAAGGCGGGGTAGGATGTTGTATTCTGGACGGCGACGTCCGGCTGACGGAGGAGCATCTTGGGACCTATAAGAACGGGGTTTTTCTACGGCGCGCTGGCGGCCGTAGTCGCGCTCGTGGCGGAGTTCTATTTCCTGGTCCTTGACCCGTCTGAGACGGCGGGCTGGGTGCTCGCCGTGGTCGGCTCCTACCGTACGCGCCTCGCCCTGGCTGCCTTTCTGTTCCTGGGCATCCTGGCCGCGCTCAGGATGCGCCCCGTGAGGCTGGACGCCGGCGTCTCCTACCGCTCTCTCCTGCTGCGTGACGGCGCCCTGGCGGCGACTGTGGTCGCGATCGTCGTGGGCCTGGTCCTCTCTCTTACGACCCTCCTCCAGGCTACGGTGTTCGCTGACGACATGCGCGCCTACGCCCGGGAGGCCGCCCCGGAGATCGTCTCCTACGTGAACGGGACGCGCGAGGAGATACAGGACCGCCGCAGGGAGGAGGGCCAGTCCCCCGAAGAGGTGGGCGACGTGCCTCCCGCCGCCGACGTCTCCGAGGTGGAGGAGTCCCTCGGCCCGCCCGCCCCCCGGGACCTCGGCCGCTCCCTGGCCAACTTCGTGCTCCGCGCCGTCCTGCTCGGAACGATCGGCGGGTTCGTCGGCCTCCTCCGGGGACGGTCCAAGGCCGACCCGGACGGGACGCCCGGGCCGGGATGAGGCCCACGCACGGGCCGGCGGTCGCGGCGGCCCTCCTGCTGGACGCCCTCGTCGGCGAGCCCCCGGAGGGGATGCATCCGACGGTCTGGATGGGGCGCGCCACTTCGGCCTACGAAAAACGCGCCTTGAAACCGAAAGATCCCCGGACCCGCCGCGCCGCCGGCGTCCTCCTCGCCGCCTCCCTCCCGACGCTCGCCTTCCTCTCCGCCCGCGCGCTCCTCGGCCTCGCGCCCCGCCCGCTGCGCCCGGCGCTGGAGGTCGCTCTCATCTCGACCACGCTCTCCATGCGCGGCCTCGCGGCGGCGGCCGGCTCGGTCAGGGGAGAACTGGCCGGGGACGGATTGGAAGCGGCCCGCGCCCGGGTTGGCGAGTTCGTCGGACGGGATACGGCGAACCTGACGACGGGTGGCGTGTGCCGGGCCGCCGTCGAGTCCGTCGCGGAGAACACGAGCGACGGGGTCGTCGGCCCGATGTTCTACGGGTTCCTGTTCGGCGCCCCCGGAGCACTGGCCTACAAGGCCATGAACACCCTCGACTCGATGGTCGGATACCGTCATGGTCCCTACCTGGAACTGGGCTGGGCCGGCGCCCGCCTCGACGACCTCGCGAACCTCGTCCCCGCCCGCCTCACGGTCCTGGCCGCCGCCGCGGCCTCGGGGTCCCCAGCAAAGACCCTCGCGACCGCCCTCCGGTACGGGCCGCTCTCCTCGAGCCCGAACGCCGGCCACGCGGAGGCGGCCTTCGCCGGCGCCCTCGGCCTGCGCCTGGGGGGTACGAACGTCTACGGTGGGGTGGCGCGGGCCGGGACGGTACTTGGAGACGGACGCGCGCCAGTGGCGGATGATATCGGGCGGGCCATCGCGTTGATGCGCCGGCTCTGCGCGCTCCTCGCCCTCCTGGCTCTAATCGCGGGACGAGGCCGGCGTGGTTGAGGGCTGGGCCGGACACCCGGGCTCGCGCCACCACGGCGCGCACGGCGAGGCCGTGTCCCGGACGCTTCGGGTGCGGGAGGCGGGCTTGCTCGACTTTAGCCAGAACATCAACCCGCTCGGCGCCCCACCGGCCGCGCTGGAGGCGGCCCGATGGGCGCTGGCCAAGGACACCGGACGCTATCCGGACCTCTCCTACGCCCGCCTGCGGGGGGCGCTGGGCGGCTACCTCGGGGTGGACCCGGAGAACGTCGTGCCGACGAACGGCGGGGCGGAGGCGCTCTTCCTGGCGGCGCGGGCCGCCGGCCGAAGCGGGGCCGCGCTCGTGCTTGAGCCGACGTTCAGCGAGTACGCGGCCGCCGCCGGGGCCGCCGGGATGGAGGTCGTGCGCCGCGTCAGCCGCCACTCGGAGAACGGCTTTCGTATCTCCCCCGATGCGCTTGCGGATCTGGACGGTGTCGCGGTCGTCTTCCTGTGCAACCCGAACAACCCGACCGGCGAGGCGCTGGGTCGTGAGGATGTCCTGAAGGTCGCCGCCAGGGCCCGGGAGGCCGGGGCGGTCCTGATCCTGGACGAAGCCTTCGTGGACTTTATCCCTGAAGCGAGCGTCGCTGACAGGGCGAACAATAGTCTCCTCGTCGCCAGATCCTTCACCAAGTTCTTCGCCATACCCGGCCTCAGGCTCGGATGCCTCGTCTGCCCGGACGCTTCGCTGGTGCAGGCGCTCCAACCCTCCTGGCCGGTAAACGCCGTCGCCGCCGCGGCCGGTATCGCCGCGGCGCAGGACAGGGATTTCGCTGAGAGGTCGGTCGAGGAGGTCGCACGCCTGCGAGAAGAGCTCTCGGGGGCGCTGGGCGCGTTGCCCGGCCTGGAGGTCTTCCCCGGGGCGGCGAACTTCCTTCTCGTTCGCGGGCCGGCGACCATGCCGGAGCGTTTGGCACGGCGGGGCATCCTGGTCCGGGGGTGCGAGCCGTTCGCGGGATTGGGTCCGGAGTACTTCCGGGTCGCGGTGCGCGGCGAGGCGGAGAACGAGGCCCTCGTAGACGGCATTCGGGGGGCGTTGTAGGCGTTCGGGCGCTCATCCTGGGCGGCGCCCGGAGCGGCAAGAGCCTCCTGGCTGAGCGAATGGTCGGGGAGCTGGGCGGGGGGCGAGTCCTGTACGTGGCGACGGCCATCCTGGGGGACGACTCGGACCTCCGGCGGCGGGTGGACCTTCACCGGGAACGTAGGCCGGCCGGCTGGGGCACGGTCGAGGCGGGGGATCTCTCGCAAGTCCCGGAGGAGGCGCGGTCCTGGGAGGCCGCGCTGCTCGACTCCCTAACGCTGTGGGTCTCCGCGCTGCTCCCCTCCGTGGGCGAGGAGGAGACGCTGCGGACGTTCGACGGTTTTCTAGTCGAGGCCTCGACGCTCCAGACGCCGTTCGTACTGGTGAGCGATGAGGTCGGGCTCGGGGTGGTGCCGGAGGGTGAGGCGGTTCGGGCCTTCAGGGACGCTTTGGGCCTCGTCAACCAGAGGGCGGCGGCGGCTGCGGTGGAGGTACACC
>JACDFX010000284.1 GCA_013815575.1 Rubrobacter sp. | reverse complement strand
CCCGCGCGAGGCGGACGGCCACGGGGTTGTGGGCGTCCAGGGAGAAAAACCAGATGCCCGGCCTCCCGCCGGCGCTGACGTACGTGCGGAGGTTCAACTCGGGGAAACCGGAGAGCCCCGGCACGGCGGGCAAAAAGCGCGGCCTGACGCCGCTCATGCGAAAAGGGACGACGCCGAGCCAGGCGTTCCCGTCGAAGGTGTCGAGGTTCAGGGCGGAAGGTATGAGCGGGCGCAGTGCGTCCGCGGGGACGGGCCAATGCATGAAGAGCAGGTCGTGCCAACTCATGTTCAGGGCCCAGGAGCCGGTGGGTACCGGGTAGGCGCGGTGGCCCGAGTCGTTCAGGATCTCCTCTGCCCCAGGCGTCCGGTTCATGCCCCGAACATACGCCCTTTCGCCCGCCCTTTCAGTGAACGGCGACCCCGCCACTCGGTTTCGCACGGTCCTCATCCCAGTTACCCGGACCTTCTCAGGACCTTCAGAACCCCGTAGCCGATAACGGCGCCGGGGATGCTGGAGAGGGCGAAGGACGTCATGAGGAAGACGAGGCCGCCGGCCGCCGAGCCGAGGAACGGCGAGATCAGGACCGCCCCGAGCGTCGCCCCGACGAGCACGGTGCCGACCGGCTCGAACAGCGCGGCCTCATCCCTGCGTAAGATCCGGTAGGCCAGGCCGACCGCGAGCGCCCCGAAGGGACTCCCGGGGAAGGCGAAGAGGCTTCCGGTCCCCAGAGAGAACCTCAAAGTCGCCGTAACGAGCGCCGAGCCCGCGGCCCACCACGGGCCGAGCAGGACCCCGGCGACCGCGTTTATGGCGTGCTGAAAAGGAAAGACGCGCGACGCTCCGACGGGTATCGCGAAGGAGGAGAGCATCACGCCCAACCCCGCGAAGAGTCCGGCCAGCACGAGCCTGCGCGTGGCGCCACCCTTGGTACGGCCGAAGGCGCTACGCAAGGGGCAGCTCCTCCACCACGAGACGCCCGTCGAGGCCGTCCGGGTCGGCGGCGAGGGCGGCGAGGGCATCGAGCAGGAGGGGCTCGAAGGTGCCGGGGCCGCTCGCCCCTTGCGCCGAGATCTCCCCCGCCAGGCCGAAGTAGGACAGCGAGGCGGCCACCGTCTCCACGCCGCCGTCTCCGGCGGCGGCGGCGAAGCATCCGACCACGGCCGTTGAAGCGCAGCCGCTCCCGACGATGCGGCCCATCAGGGGGTGGCCGTTCTTCACGGCAAAGAGGCGTTCTCCGTCGCAGACGTAGTCCACCTCGCCGGTCGCGGCCACGGTCGTGCCGAGGCTTCGGGCGGCTTTCTCGACGGCCTCGCGGGCGTCGCCGCCGATGCTCTCCACGCCGCGCACCTCGGCGGCGAGGCCGGCGAGCGTCGAGACCTCACCGGCGTTGCCACACATGGCGGCGAAGCTTATCTCCGAGAGGAGCTTCTCTGACGTCTCGGTTCGAAAGCGGGTGGCCCCGGCGCCGACGGGATCGAGGACGACGGGTATGCCGCGGCGGTTGGCCTCCTTTCCGGCCAGGATCATGGCCTCGACCCAGGTCCCGTCCAGCGTACCCATGTTGATGACGAGCGCCGAGGCGGTCGCCACCATCTCCTCCACCTCCTCGATGGCGTTCGCCATTACCGGCAAAGCCCCGGTGGCAAGCGTCGCGTTGGCGACTAGGTTGACGGTGACGTAGTTGGTCAGATGATGAACGAGCGGTCGCCCCTCCCCGAGCCGCCTCAACACCTCGGAAGCGTTCATCGCCCTCCCCTTTCTAGAACGCCGCCCAACGCGTGCACCGGCCCCGCGCCGGCCCCGATCTCCCCGATCCCGTACTCGACCGCCTCGGAGGCAACCGCCCGGGCCCGCCGGGCCGCCTCCACCACATCGAAGCCCCGCGCCAGAAAGCTCGCGAGCGCCGAAGAGTGCGTACACCCGGACCCGTGGGTGTTCTCCGAAGGGTGCACGGGACCCTCTATCCTCTCGAACCTTCCACCATCGTAGAGGAGATCCGCGCCCGCGGACGTGTGCCCGCCGGTGACGATCACGGCTTCGGGTCCCAGCTCGTAGAGCGCCGCCGCGCAGTCCTCGATCTTCGCCTCATCCACGGGCTCGCCGAGGATCTCGAACGCCTCGTTCACGTTCGGCGTCAAGACCCGGGCGAGCGGAAAGAGCTCGTCCTTGTACGTCTCGACGGCCGCGGGCTCCAGCAGCGTCGCCCCGCTCTCCGCGACCATGACAGGGTCCACCACGAGGTTCGGCAGCCCCAAACGCCGCACCGTCCCGGCCACCGCCGAGATAATACCGGCGTTGAACAGCATCCCGGTCTTGACCGCATCGATCCCGATGTCTTCGGCGACGGCCTCGATCTGCTTCACCGCAACCTCCGGCGGAAACGGGAATATGTCCGTCACGCCCACGGTGTTCTGGGCGGTCGTGGCAACGATTGCGGTCGTCCCGTAGACGCCGCAGCGCAAAAACGCCTTCAAGTCGGCCTGAATTCCGGCCCCGGCCCCCGAATCGCTCGTCGCCACGCTCATTGCGCGCTTCATCGACCCCGCCTCTCTGTGACCGATCTCCTCCACCCTCGGTAAAAGCCCACCGCTCTAGGCCATTACCAGCCCGCCGTCGCAGGTGATGTACTGGCCCGTAACGAAGTCCGACCACGGGGAGGCGAACATCAGGACGGCGCGGGCGAGGTCTTCTGGAGTGCCGAGGCGTCTCAGGGGTGTGGAGCCCGCGACCAGTTGGCGGACCTCCTCGGTGGTGGGGGCGCTCGCGTCGGTCTCGTCTATGAGGCCGCCGGCGACCATGTTGACCGTTATGTTGTGCGGGCCGAGCTCGGCGGCGAGGTTACGGGAGAAGCCCAGCAGGGCGCTCTTGGCGGTCGTGTAGTCGTGGTAGGGGACGACGGGGTTGTTTATGAGGTTGGAGAGGATGCTCACGATCCTGCCCCCACCCCTCTCCGCCATCCCCGGCACCACCGCCTGCGAGCAGTGCAGCGCGCCCTTGAGCCCCCCGAGCTGCTGCAGAAAGTCCTCCCACCTAACGCTCCCGAAGTCCTTGCGCCCGACGGGGTCGAACTTGTAGTCGGGGAGCGCGTTGTTCACGAGTATGTCAACGGGCCCGAGTTCCCCGGCCGCCGCCTCGACCATCCCCTTTACGGCACTCTCGTCGGTCACGTCCGCCCGATAGGCGACGGCCCTGCCGCCGCGCCCGCGGATGCCACCGGCGACCTCTTCGGCGAGCCTCTCGCTCTTCAGGTAGTTGACGGCGACGGCGGCGCCCTCGTCGGCCAGCACGTTGGCTATGGCGGCCCCAACTCCCCGGCTGGCGCCGGTAACGAGGGCGACCTTTCCCGCAAGAACGCTCAAAGTAACTCTCCCCCGCCCGGCATCGTCCGGGCCTCGTCTCTCTCTATCTCCTGGATCACGAACAGAGCACCCTTCTCTACGGCAACCCTGGCCTCTTCTCCCAGCAACTCGTTGTGGAACCCTAGAGTGTCGCCCGCCTCGACCGTGGCCCCCTCTAACGGGTACTCGAATCCTTCCAGGGTGACGCCCTCCGCCGCACCGGAGACCGGGAAGACGGAGACGCTCTCGCCCGGCCTGCCCCACACCGCCCTGGAATCGTCCTCCACCACGAACATCTCCCCCCACCCCGCGACGACGGTCGCCCGGATTCCCATCCGCTCCGCCGCCAGCAGCAGGTGCGGCAGGGCGAAGACGGCGTCGGGCCGTCCGCCCGTGGCGCAGAGGAGATCGAGGTCCGCAGCACCCCTCTCCCGGGCCGCGAGGAGGGCTAGGTGCCCGTCCATCTTGTCCTTCCTGGCCGGGTGGCGCTCCAGGGGAGCCCCAAGCCCCTCGACCCGCCGCGTTCCCTCCTCCCCCAACGAGTCCATATCGCCGACGACGAGGTCGGGGACGATC
>JACDFX010000283.1 GCA_013815575.1 Rubrobacter sp. | reverse complement strand
GTTTACGGACTGGGACCCGCCGCAGGGCGAGGACATCATCCTGCAGGGCTGGCAGCCGATCCCACGCGATCAGACGACCCTCGCCGAGGTGATGCGGGCCAACGGCTACGGGACATTCTTCGTCACGGACAACATGCACCAGTTCAAGGCCTCGTACAACATGCACCGCGGCTTCGACGCCTACGACTTTATCCGGGGACAGACTACGGACAACTACATGCCAAACTGGACCTACCCGCCCGAGAAGGTCGAGCAGGCCCTGATGAAGGGCAACATCCCCGCGATGACGGGCCAGATGAAACAGTACTTCTCAAACGTCGCCGCCCGGCAGACGGAGGAGGACTGGTTCGCCCCGCAGGTCTTCTCCCGCGCGTCGGAGATGCTGGAGGCCGTAAGCGAGGCCGGCTCGCCGTTCTTCCTGACCGTCGACTCCTACGACCCCCACGAGCCCTGGGACCCGCCGGAGGAGTACGTCAGGATGTACGACGACCAACCGTACGACCTCAAGGAGCCCTTCTCCGTGATCTACGGCCCAAGCGACTACCTCGTGGATAGGGAGCTCGAACGGATGCGGGCCAGGTACTCGGCCGAGATCACCATGACGGATCGCTGGCTGGGTCGTTTCATGGACAAGATGGAGGAGCTCGACCTCTTCAAGAACACCCTACTCCTGCTCGTCTCCGATCACGGCGTCGCCCTCGGCGAGCACGGCTACACCGGCAAGCCCGCGTACGTGTTGTGGCCGGAGATCACGGACGTCCCCTTCTTTATCCGCCACCCGGACGGCAAGGGCGCCGGCGAGACGAGCGACTACATCGCCTCCACCCACGACGTTGCCTCGACGGTGCTCGGCTACCTCGGCATAGAACCGCCCGGGCAGATGACGGGCCAGGACCTCTCCGTCATCCCCGACGACGGGGAGCCCGAAGACGACCGCAGCCACTTCACCGCCGGATACCACGATCACGTCTGGACTACCGACGAGCGCTACGTTATGTTCTGCCGCCACGACGGCGCCGAAGCCAGGCTCTACGACATCCAGGCCGACCCCGAGATGAACAGCGACCTCGCAAGCGGGCAGCCCGACATCGTCAAGCGCATGTTCGAGGGCTACGTCTTGAGGGACGCCGGCGGCCCCCTCCCCGTCTACGATCCCCTGCCGAAATCGACCGTATAGGAGAAACCTAGCAACCCCGTGTTTTTGGGGTCAGCCCTCGGCCAGAGCGGCGACGAGCTCGCGGCAGAAGGCTGGGATGTCCGGCACCACGCGGCCCCACACGAGGTTCCCCTCCCTGAAGGCCGCCTCATCCACCCAGGTGGCGCCGGCGTTCACGAGGTCGTCCTTGATGCCGAGCGATCCCGTCGCCCGGACACCGCCCACGATGCCGGCCGAGATCGCGACGAGCCCACCGTGGCAGATGATGCCGACGGTCTTGCCCCTCTCGTGGACGGTCTTGACGAGGCCCGTGATCTCCGGGTACCGCCTCAGCTTGTCCGGCGCCCACCCGCCCGGTATGACGACCCCGTCGAGCGTCCCCGCGTCCACCTCATCAGCGGTCGCGTCGGCGCGCGCCTCCAGCGCGTTCTTGCCGGAGACCGGCTCCTTGTCCGGGCCAACGGTGACGACCTCGGCCCCCTCTTCTTGAAGCCGCATCACCGTGACCCAGTATTCCAGGTCCTCGAACCCGCTGGCCAACAGGACCACAACCTTTTTACCTTCGAGCTTCATGGGCGTCCTTTCCAGGCACGCTGCGATTGGCAGCTTGTCAGCTTTTCGGCATTCTAGTTTGTGGCCCTGAGAAGGTCGTTTACCGCTTTGCGGGCCTCAGATCCACCAAGTTGCAGGGCGCGGGCGAGTTCCGGCACGGCGTCGGCGCCGTCGCCAGTTCGGAGCAGGTCGGCGGCGGCCTCCAGGTGGGGGCGGTAGCCGTTTGGGGTCGTGGGGACTGCCGGGGGTTCGGGGGGTCCGACTGGTGGATCTTCGCCGTTTACCAGCGCCAGAAGCTCCCCGCCGTAGCGGGCGGCGCGTCGGAGGCCTATGCCTTTTATGGCGCCAAGCTCCTGGATGGTGCGGGGTTTGCGGGCGGAGATCTCCTCCAGGTGCGAGTTGTGGAGGACGACGTAGGCCGGGACCTTCTGCTCCCTGGCCTTCTCACCCCGCCAGCTCCTGAGCCTCTCGAAAAGGTCCGCGTCGACGTCCGGGTTCGACCCGTCCGTCTGTGTCGCGGCGACCGCGGTGCCGGATGTCTTCGGGATCTGGAGGACCTCGCCGAGGCAGAAGTCGCAGCCGGAGCAGGGGGCTACCTCCTCGGCATCGCCAAAGTGGCGGAGGAGGTGCTCGCGGCGGCAGGAGTTCAGGTTCGCGTAGGATTCGACGTCCCGGATCTGGGCGTACGCCGTCGAGGCCCGGCCCTTTAGCCGGGCGGCGATGTCCCGCCGGCTCTCCGCATCGAGGGAGTCGACCCGGAGCCGCACGTCTACCAGCGAGCCGCGCGGCACCACCTCGGCCACCCCGTCCACCATCATCCTGTAGACGGCGCCCTGGACCACGGCTGGCCGAAGCCCGGCTTTGCGGGACAACTCCGGCAAGCCTACCGAACCGGAGCCGGGCAAGGCGGCGTGGACGGCGGCGACCTCCTCGCGCAGATCACCGGGCTCCTCGTCCAGGCGATGCACCTCGACCTCGGCCCAAACGTCGTAGCCGCGCGAGACGAGGCCGGCGTTCTCCAGGCTCCCGAGCACGATCCCGGCCGCCTCCTGCTCCACCCCACCAAGTGCTGCCAGCGAGTTCGAGGGCACGTTCACCCGGCCGTCCCTCTCGACCCCCGTGAGCCCGCGAAAGAACGATGAGACTGCGTCTTCGCCCGAGCTGTTCAGGGTTACCAGCCGCTTGCGGCGCCCAACGTCGGCCCCGCGGAAGAGCACCACGCACTCCGAGGCCCCGCCGTCCCTGCCCGCACGCCCGGACTCCTGGATGTAGGCCGGCAGGCTCCCAGGGACCGCCGCGTGGACGACGAAGCGCACGTTCGGCTTGTCCACGCCCATCCCGAAGGCGATGGTCGCGACGACCACCCCGACCTCGTCCGTCATGAATCGCTCCTGCACCTCGTTGCGCTTCGCGGCACCCAGGCCGGCGTGGTAGGCCGCCGCGTCCACCCCGGACGAGCGCAGCTCGGCGGCCAGCTCGTCGCACTCCTTGCGGGTCGTGGCGTACACGATGCCTGGCGGCGGGGAAGTCCGGATCACGTCCAGGATGCGGGCGAGCTTGTCCTTTTTCTCCGCCGGGACGACCCGGTAGGTCAGGTTCGGCCGGTTGAAGCTCGTCACCTCGACGTGCGGGTCGCGCATCCTCAATGAACGCCGGATGTCCTGCCTCACCTTCGGGGTGGCCGTCGCCGTGAGCGCGAGGACCGGCGGGCTGCCGAGGTCCTTCACGGCGCGCGGCAGGAAGAGGTAGTCAGGCCTGAAGTCGTGGCCCCACTCGCTTATGCAGTGCGCCTCGTCCACGACAAAGAGGCCCACGCCGGCCCGCCGCAGCGAGAGGACGAACTCCAGGGAGCGCAGGCGCTCCGGGGCGACGTACAGCATCCGGATCTCCCCCGTCCGCACCCTCCGCTCGACCTCCCACCGCTCCTCGGGCGCGAGCCCGGAATGCAGGGCCGCCGCGTCGGCGACCGAGCTCTGGAGAAGCGAGTCGACCTGGTCCTTCATCAAGGAGATCAGGGGCGACACGATCACCGTCAGGCTCTCCTGCATGAGCGCCGGGATCTGGTAGCACAGGCTCTTCCCGCCACCCGTCGGCATCACCGCCAACGTGTCCCGCCCCTCGAGCACGGCCCGGATGACCGCCTCCTGCCCGGGACGGAACGAATCGAAGCCGAAGATCTCTTTGAGGATGCCTTGCGGCATAGCTATCAGCC
>JACDFX010000021.1 GCA_013815575.1 Rubrobacter sp. | reverse complement strand
GCGCATTTTAGCACGCCGGTCCCGGCGCACGCCCCACCATATGGTTTATAACTGTCGAGGTAGATACGAATACGGTACAGGAGGTGCCCAGCTGACCCGCACAGGCGCAGGACCCGAAGACAACGCGAGGGACGGACGATGGGACAGAGGGCTCCCGGTCGTCTTTACGCTAGTTCTGACGCTCGCGGCGGCGCTCGTTCTCGCTAGCTGCGGCTCCGGAAGCGGTGGTTCACAGTCCTCCGGCGGGGGGAACGACGGTCGTGAAGCGCGGTCTTCCGACCCTTCCGGGTCCGAGAATACCGGCGGGGAGACCGCGGAGCTCGGGACCCCTTCGCTCGGTCGGGAGGACGCGCCGGTGGTCCTGACCGAGTATTCGGACTATCAGTGACCGTTCTGCGGCAAGTTCGCCCGTGAGGTGGAACCGGAGCTCTACGAAAAGTACGTGAAGAGTGGGACGCTGAGGCTGGAGTGGAAGGACTTCCCGTACCAGGGCCGGGAGTCCGTCGAGGCGGCCATCGCCGCCAGGGCCGCCCAGGCGCAGGGGAAGTTCTGGGAGTACCACGACCTCGTGTACGAGAACCAGTCCTCCGGCAACAGCGGCGGCTACAACGATGAGAGCCTCACCGCCCTCGCCGAGAAGGCCGGGCTCGACACGCGGAAATTCGAGGAGGACCTGAAGAGTGCCCGCTACGAGAGCGTGGTCCAGGCAGACTTCGAGGAGGGTCAGGGGCTCGGGATCAGCGGCACGCCGACCTTCTTTATCAACGGCCAGGTGATAGTGGGGCTCCAGCCGCTAGAGACCTTCGAGCAGGCAATAGAGAAGGCCGAGAGGGAGGCGGAGGGTGGTTGAGGTCTCCTTTCTGGCATCTTTTCTAGGCGGGATTCTCTCGCTGTTGAGCCCGTGCAGCGCGTTGCTGTTGCCGGCGTTCTTCGCCTACGCGTTCCAGTCACGCTTCGAGCTTGTGTGGAGGACCGTCGTCTTCTTTATGGGGCTCGTGGCGACGCTCGTGCCGTTGGGGATGGGCCTCGCGGCCGTAAGCCGGCTGGTTTACGGTTACAGGGGGACCCTGATCCTGGTCTCCGGCCTCGTCATAATCGCCCTCGGCATCATCCAGATAGCGGGGCGCGGCTTCTCCTTCGTGCCCTCCCGGTTCGGCGGGGTTCGGGGCGAGTCCGTGGTCTCGACCTTCGCCCTCGGGGCGGTCTACGGCTTCGCCGGTTTCTGCTCCGGGCCGATCCTCGGCGCGGTTCTCACCGTCGCCGCCTCCTCCGGCTCTCCGCTCTACGGCGCCGGGTTGCTTGCCACCTACGCCGCCGGGATGGCCGCCCCGCTATTCGGGATCGCGCTGCTCTGGGACCGCTTCGACCTCGGCCGTCGCCGCTGGCTGCGGGGGCGTGAGATCCCGCTTCCGGGGGGCGTGAGCGTCCACTCCACGAACCTCATCTCCGGCCTGATGTTCATCCTGCTCGGTACGGTCTTTATCGTGTTCCAGGGGACCTCGGCACTTGAAGGCTTCTACGCCGCCAACGGCGCCACCGACCTCGCCTTCGCCGCCGAGCGCTGGGTGAACGACCTCGCCGAGAGCGTGCCCATCGCGGCGATGCTGGCCCTCGCCGCCCTACTCCTCATAGCCGTCGTGCTCTACAAGGTCCTGCACCGCCGGGGCAAGAAGCGCCCCGCGGACCACAAGGGCTAGGCCGAGGCCTTGGACCTGCTGCTGCCGGGCCGGTTCGCAGACCCCGTGACGGCCTCCGGTTACTTTCGGACGGTCTTCGACCAGGTCGCCTCGGGGGAGAGGTCTGCCACGATCTCGATCACGCCCTCCACCCGCCACGTTGGCGTCACCCGCCGTGACACCTTCCGCCCCGGTTTCCGGGACGCCGTCCGAACCGCAAACGAAGAAGGCTACCCCGTCCTGGTCCGTTCCTCCGGCGGGGGCGCCACCGCCGCGGATACGGGCACCTTCGGCTTCTCCATCATTCGTCCGGTGCAAGAAGAGCTCGGCCGCGGCATCCCAGAACGCTACGACGAGGCGGCGGCGCTGGTGCTCGGCGCGTTCTCGCGCGTTGGGCTGCGGGACGCGGAGGTGGGCGAGGTAAGAGACGAGTTCTGCCCCGGCGATCACAGCGTGCGCGTCGGCGGGTGGGAGGGAGGCATGAAGCTCTGCGGCATCGCCCAGCGGGTAACGCGCCGGGCGACGAGCGTCGGCGGGATCGTGCTGGTCGAGGGCGAGGAGGAGCTCGCCCGGATACTCGCCAGGTTCTACGCCGCCCTGCAACTCCCCTTCCGCCCCGGCAGCGTCGGGAGCGCCCGCCGCGCCGGAAACGGGGCCCCCGTCGAATCATTCATCGAGGCCTTCGCGGCCGAGGCGGAAGATCGTTACGATGCCAAGCGTGTTCCGCTCGACGACGAGACGGTCGCGCTGGCCCGGCAAAACGGATCCGCGCACCTCGTCTGACCCCACCCCGGCAACGCAGACGGTAAAGCCTCACTGGAGTGAAGATTTGTAGGGCGGGCTGGTCGGACGGACACGCGCCGCGCTCGGAGGCCCGCGCGCCGATGCGCAGGTATGACGGCGGGTGTGTTCCGGCGCATCTCTTGCACGTATACTGCGCGGTGGTTGAGATGAAGTGTCCGCGTTGTGGGGAAGGAGATCTGGATGTCGGAGGGGGCTAGTAGCTCGTCCCAGAATAGTTCGAATGCGCTGGTGTATTTCTTCGGGGCGCTGGGTGGCATGCTCTTCGGCTACGACACGGGGGTCATCTCCGGGGCCATCCTGTTCATCACGACGGATCTCGATCTCAACGCCTTCTACCAGGGGCTGGTGGTCAGCTCACTCTTGCTCGGGGCGATGGCCGGGGCGGGGGTTGCCGGCCCGCTCTCCGACAGGCTCGGCAGGCGCCGGATCATCCTAATCGCCGCCATCGTCTTCTCCGTGGGCGCCATCGGCGCGGCGCTGGCCCCGAACGTCGGGGTACTCGTGCTGTTCCGGATCGTGCTCGGCGTCGCGGTTGGGGCGGCGGCCCTGATCGTCCCTCTCTACCTCTCCGAGGTAGCGCCGACCGAGATACGGGGTGCTGTCTCCTCCCTCAACCAGCTCATGATAGTCGTGGGCATCCTGCTCGCGTACATAGTCAACGCCCTGCTCGCCGCCTCGGAGGCCTGGCGCACGATGCTGGGGCTCGCCGTGGTTCCCTCCCTCGTGCTCCTCGTCGGGATGTACTTCATGCCGGAGACCCCGCGGTGGCTGGTGAGCAGGGGCAGGGATGACGAGGCCCGCGACGTCCTGCGCCAGACCCGCGACGAGGAGTCCGTCGAGCGCGAGGTAAGGGAGATCAAGGAGGTCGAGCGCGACGAGGAGGGTGGCCTCCGTGAGCTGGCCGCCCCCTGGGTGAGGCCCGCCCTCATCGTTGCCGTCGGCCTCGCCATCTTCCAGCAGATCATCGGCATCAACACCATCATCTACTACGCCCCCACGACCCTCACCGAGGCTGGCTTCGGGGACCAGGCCGCGACCTACGCCAACGTCGCCATCGGGGTGCTGAACGTCATCATGACGCTGGTTGCCATACGCCTGATCGACCGCTCCGGACGCGTCCCCCTGCTCGTCGGCGGCCTGGTCGGCATGATCGTGAGCCTCGTGGTCCTCGGAGCGTCCTCGCTGCTCCTGCCGGCGCCGCAGAGCCCGACGGACCCCCTCGCCATCATCACGCTGGCCGGCCTGGCGGCCTTTATAGCCTCCTTCGCGGTGAGCTGGGGCCCCACTGTCTGGGTGATGCTGCCGGAGATACTGCCCCTGCGCATCCGGGGCACCGCGATGGGGCTGGCCATCTTCCTGCACTGGGGCGCCAACTTCGTCGTCTCCCAGACCTTCCCGATCCTGCTGGCCACGGTGGGCGCGGGGGCCGTCTTCCTGGGTTACGCTGTCGTCGCCGTCGTCGCCCTCCTGTTCGTACGCTCGCGCGTAACGGAGACGAAGGGGCGCAGCCTGGAGCAGATAGAAGCCGACCTGCAAGGCAAGGTGGCGCCCGCCTGAAGATCGACCATCTCCACGGGGCCGGGGAGACTCCGGCCCCCGATGCCGGCGAGGGCTTACACATCCCGTTCTGTTTGCTGTCGGGCTCGCCGCTGTCTGTGTGTACGGGACGCCGAATGCGGTGGAAGATGCGGAACGAAAAGGGGCTAAATCCCTCCGGGGAATCCCGCCGCAACGGGTTAACCCCGATCTGCGAAGGCGCCCGGATCTTCTCCGAGCCTTATTCACCCAACTGCGGGTAAGATGCCTTCTCCGGACCTCGCCTTGCGCGGTCCAAGAACCTAGACAATATGCTCTTGTGACAAATACTTCATTTGGGGGATGTGCCAGGGTGCCACTTGGGGGAGCATACAAACGCATAGGCGTGGAAATAGGGGTTAGGAAAGGAGAAATCAGGCATGCCCACCTACATAGCCTTGATGAACTGGACCGATCAGGGGATAAGGTCCGTAAAGGACACCGTGCAGCGTCGCGAACAAGCCGAGGGGCTCGCCCAGAAGCACGGGGCGCGCATCGAGGAAGTCTACTGGACCGTCGGTCCCTACGACCTGGTCACCATACTCGAAGCCCCCGACGACGAGAGTGTCACCGCGATGACGCTCGAGCTGGGCTCGGGGGGAAACTTGAGGACCACGACGCTTCGTGCCTACGACCGCGAGGAGATGTCGGGAATCGTCCAACGGATCGGCTGAGACCACGAGCACATCGGGCCGGAGCTGCCACGCTTCGGCCCTTCTCCTTGCCCCTATTCACCAGTGAGTGGAAGAAGCCTTCTCAAGATGGCCTAATGGATGCGCGCCGTGCTGGATAATGATGCGAAATCCGAGCCTTCGAGCGGGAGTTTGGAGAAGATTCGGGGCTTGGATTAGGAACGGTGTTACAAGCGCGCATAAAGATTCACGGTCGCACGGCGTGGTTCGGTCGGCTGCCGCGGCATCGAGGGCCCCACAGTCGCCACTGATCAGGTTGCGATCACGAAGCGTTCTTCCACCCTTCGCCTGACGGATATGTGTAGCGTCAGATACGGTCGGGTTCGGATGCCCTCGCACGCGTAGAATGTGGGTGTGATCTCGTACCGGGAGAACCGGGAAAGATGAAGCGGAACGGGTTGCTCGGGGCCTTGCGGAAGGCGCTGGGGCGCGGCGCGAGGATGGGCTCCGGCGGGGAGAAGGGCGGTGCGGGCCCCGCGGCCGGGGGCCAGCCGACCCCGATCTACGTCTCCGCGCGGGTGCTCGCGGGCATCGTCGCGCTGGTCGTCGTGGTGCTCGCGCTGTTTTTGTACGCCGCGCCGACCGTACCGATAGTCGCGCTTGGGGGGATGGCGCTCGCGATCGTTCTCTCGTTTCCGGTACGGGCGCTCTCCCACGTCATGCCCAGGCCGGTCGCGATACTTGTGACCGTGCTTGGCCTGCTCGGCCTCATCACGCTCGCCCTCTTCTACCTCGTGCCGCTGCTCATCCAGCAGTTACGGGACCTCGTGGTTCAGGTGCCCACCATAGCCAACGGGGCCAACCGGCTCTTTGTGGACTTGATCGGCTTCCTGGACGAACGCAACCTGCTCCCGAGTTCTGACCCGGAGGAGTTCGGAAGGAGTCTGGTCGACGACCTCTTCGACCGCGCCAGGGACCTCACGGAGAACGTGCTCCGCGGCCTGGTCGGCTTTATCCCGCGGGCCTTCGGGTTCGGGGTGGCCCTCTTCGGGGTGCTCTTCGTGGGGGTCTACCTGCTCGCCGACGTGCGCATGGTCAAGGCCGCCTACCTGCGGTCCGCGCCCAGGTCCTACCGGCGTGACTTCCGCGATTTGTGGAACGCCTTCGGCGAGTCGCTCTCGCGCTACCTCGGCGGGCTCGCCGTGGTCGTCGTGATCCAGGGTTCCCTCGCCTCGCTCGCCCTCTACCTGCTCGACGTGCCCTACGCTATCCTGCTCGGCGCGTGGGTCTCGGCCACGGCGATCATCCCGTACCTCGGGGCTTTTCTGGGCGGGATACCGGCCGTTATCGTGGCCGCAGTCTTTGAGGACGCTTCGCCAACCATAGAGTCGACGACGACGCGCGTCATCCTGGTGGTCGTGGTCTACACCCTGATCCAGCAGTTCGAAGGCAACTTCTTGACCCCCCGCATCCAGGGCAACGCCCTCCACGTCCACCCCATACTCGTCCTGCTCGCCGTCATTGGCGGCGGCGAGTTGGCCGGCCTCGCCGGCGTCGTCTTCGCCGTCCCCACCGTCGCCGTCCTCCGGGTCTTCTTCGACTTTCTTAGGGCCCGATTGAGGACGAACCCGGAGTAGAGGCATTGGGTTCTAGGCTTCAGCCGTCGGGAGAATCGAAGACCAACATCTTCACCCCGAAAGCCTGATGCCTAACTCGCGGCCTCCTGTCCCTGTTTGACCAGGCTCGACATCTCTTCCTGGAGCGTGGCTACGGCCTCTTCGGGGGACATCTCGCCGGCGAGGGAGGCGCTGAACTTTTCAGCCATTTCCAGGGAGATGTCCGAGTAGACGGGGGAGACGGGCCTGGGGCGGGAGTTCTGAATGATGACGTCCTTGCCGAGCCTGGCTACGGGGACGTTGTCCAGGATCTCCGAATCCTCGTAGAGCTCGCGCCGGACGGGCAGCCTGGAGCCTTCGAGCGCGTTCTTCTTGAGCTGCTCCGGCTCCGTCATCCACCGGATGAATTCCCAGGCCTGATCCTGCTTCTCCGAGGCGGCGTTGACTAAGAAGTTCCATCCGCCCAGAGCGCTCGCGCTCTTCCCGCCGCTCACGGGGAGCGAGGTGACGCCGACTTGCCTCGGCTTGATCTCGGACTCATCCGGGTTGGAGAGGAGGGCGTAGACGTAGGGCCAGTTGCGCAAAAAGACGGAGTCCCCGCGCACGAAGGCGCCGTGCGACTCGTCTTCCTGGTACTGGAGCACGGCGCGGGTGGTGACGCCGTCCTCGATCATGGCCCGCTGGGTCGTGAGGCCCGCCACGGACTCGGGGCTCTCCACTACTACCTTGTTCGGGTCGTTCGGGTCGAGCACGTCGCCGCCGTGGGTCCAGATGTACTCGAGCCCGTTGCACACGCCGCCCTCGTACTCGGCCCCCTGGAAGACGAACCCGAACTGCACGCCCGCGTCCTGCTGAGTCTTTTTGGCCTGCTCGGCGAGATCTTCCCAGGTCTCGGGCGGTTCGGAGAAACCGGCCTTCTCCAGCAGGTCCTGTCGGTAGTAGAGGAGGCCCGCGTCGGTGTACCAGGGAACGCCGAAGATCCCGTCCTCGAACCTCATGGCCTCCATCGGGCCCGGCAGGAACTGGTCGCTGTCCGTGAAGCGGTCCGAGAGGTCGGCGATGTAGCCGTTGCCGGCGAACTGGGCGGGCCAGATGACGTCGCCCCCGATCACGTCTATGTCGCTGGCCCCGGCCTGGAACTGCGTCCTGAGCTGGTCGAAGTACTCGCCCGTGTCAGAAGGCATCTCCCTGTAGGTGACCTTGAAGCCGTCGCTCTGCTTGTTGAAGGCCTCGATCAGCTTCGGCAAGACCCCCGTGTCGTCGGGACCCCAGGAGAAGACGATGTCGTCGCCCTCGGCACCCCCGCCGCCGCAACCAGCCAACGCACCGCTCCCGAGAAGCGCCGCCCCCGCGAGACCCGCACCACCCGTCTTCAAAAAGTCTTTACGGCTCATGCCTCTGCCCGGACCACGGCCGATCCTTGTGCGCCGCATGCATCCTCCTTACTATCGCTTTCCCCAGCCGGATTATATAGGTTTCGGGTTTTTCAGGCTTTGAGGTTTTGGGCTCCGGGCTTTGGGGACTCCGGGTTCGGGGTTCAGATCTCTTCGCCTCTCCCGAATCATGAATATCGCTGCGGTATGTGAAGGCCGTAATGCGAACTCGAAGCGACACCGACGACTGCCTGACCTATCGGCGAAAACCTCAAAACCTCTAACCCATGAAACTCTGCAGACGCCGGTAGCAGTCTTCGAGCAGCGGCAGCTCGGCATGCTCGTCGTCCTGGTGGGCCTGGGAGGGAGAGCCGGGCCCGAAGTTGACGGCGGCTACCCCGCGTTCTGCGAAGCGGGCTACGTCGGTCCAGGCTTGCTTGGGGCGCACTTCCAGGCCGGTCGCGATGAGTTCCTGTAGCAGCGGGTTGTCCAGGTCTACCGAGCCGCTCGGGGCGAAGTCCGGGATCTCGTAGGTCGCCTCGTCGCCCAACAGCCCGTCGAAGAGGCGCTTGACGTCGTCTATGTCCTTGCCCGGGGCGAAGCGGTGGTTGACGTTGACCCAGAACGAGTCGGGGACGATATTCTTGGCCCGACCACCCCGTGCCGTCGTCGGCGTCAGGACCTCGTAGAAGGAGAGGCCGTCCACGACCACCTCTTCGGCGGGCCGCTCGTGGAGCGCCGCGAGGAACCTGCCGGCCTTGGTGATCGCGTTCTCCCCCTGCCAGGGCCTCGCCGCGTGGGACGACTTGCCCCGAAACGTGACCTCGACCTGCGACGTCCCGACGCACCCGACCTCCAGGGCCCCGGTCGTCGGCTCCGGCACGATGGCGAGGTCCGCCTCCAGCACCCACGGGCTCCCGGCGAAGACGGCCTCGAGCCCGTTCTCCGCGAAGGGTCCCTCCTCCCGCTCGTAGAAGACTAACTGTGGCTCGAAGCGGCCCGACTCCCAATCGAAGTCCTCCAGGAGCGTGAGCATCATCGCGTCCCCGGCCTTCATGTCCGAGGCGCCCCGACCGTAGACCCGGTCGCCCTCGACGCGGACCTCGATGGGCTCCTCCGGCTGCGGCACGGTGTCCAGGTGCCCGGCGAAGACGACCTTTTGGCGGGATGGGTCCGGCTCCCGGCGGCGCACCATGAGGTTGTTGGAGATGCGTTGGATCTCCCAGCCCGGGGCGCGGCCGATCCGCGCTTCCAGGTCGTCGCAGAGGGCCTTCTCCCCGCCGGTGACGCTGGGACGCTCCAGGAAGAAGAGGAGGGACTCCAGCAGCCGCTCCCTCACGCGCCGACCCCGAACTCGCGCAGGGCCTCGTTCAGGGACGTCTTCCTATCGGTTGACTCGCGGCGTTCGCCAACGATCAGGGCGGTCTGAAGCTGGTAAGAGCCCGCGGGGAACTCGCGGGCACGGGTACCGGCTACCACGACCGAGCGGGCGGGGACCCGGCCCCTGTAGACGACCTCCTCCTCGCCGGTGACGTCGATGATCCTGGTCGAGCCCGTCAAGACCACGTTCGCCCCGAGTACCGCGCCCTCCTCGACGCGCACGCCCTCGACCACCACACACCTGGATCCGATAAAAGCGTCGTCCTCGATGACCACGGGCATCGCGCCCGGCGGCTCCAGCACGCCGCCGATGCCGACACCGCCGGCCAGGTGCACGTTCCTGCCTATCTGGGCCCCGGACCCGACCGTCGCCCACGTATCCACCATCGTGCCGCCGCCGACGTAGGAGCCGATATTAACGTAGCCGGGCATCACGACGACGCCAGGCTCGACGAAGGCCCCGTAGCGAATCGTCCCGGGCGGGACGACGCGGACGCCGGCCTCCTTCAGGTTCTTTTTCGTGGGGATCTTGTCGTAGTACTCGAAGGGCCCGGCCTCGATGGTCTCCATACCGGCGACGGTGAAGTACAGGTTGATCGCCTTCATCACCCACGCGTTGGATGTCCATTCGTCACCGTGCTTCTCGGCGACCCGCAACTCCCCGCGGTCCAGCGCATCCACCGTCTCCAGGACGGCCCGGCGATGCTCCTCGCCTTCGAGCAACTTGCGGTCCTCGAAAGCGGCCTCGATCTTCTCTCTCACGCGATCTTTCCCTCCGGTATGCCAGCGCCTGCGTCGGAAACGCGCAGTTTAGCAGGACGCCGGGCCGGACCCCCGGTACTCGGCAGACCGCGAGCTTCGCCTCAGGAGCGGAGGCGCTCCCACCGCCCTATAGCCCGCCGGCACTCCTCCAGCCCCGGCACGAGCGCGACCCGCACGTAGCCTTCGCCGCCTGCCCCGAAGGACCGTCCCGGCGCGACGACGATGCTCTCTTCCAGGAGGCGCATCGCGTAGGCTTCGTCGCCCCCGTCCGGGACGGCCACCCAGAGGTAGAAACTCGCGTCCGTGGGGAGGTACTCCAGGCCGACCCTGTCGAAGAAACCCGTAAAGAGGGCGCGCTTCTCGCCGAAGATGCGGCGTCGCTCCTCGA
>JACDFX010000282.1 GCA_013815575.1 Rubrobacter sp. | reverse complement strand
GTAAACGCGTTGCCACCGCCGCGGCGCCCGCCGAGCTCGCGCTCTTCCATCTCCTTGCGCGCGTCCTCGTAGCCTTCTTCGTAATCCCGTTTCCTACCCAAGACTTCGCCTCCTGGTAATTAGACTTTGCGGATTCCGCCGATTATAAACGGCTGCCCCTGCGTGCGAGCGTCGGGACTACAGTGGGGCGCCAAGCACCCTGAGGACGAGTATTCCACCCGCGACCACGCCCACTATGAAGAGCACCACGAGCAGCCAGGGCATGACGTCCGCAAGGTTCCTGCGACGCGGGGAACGCCTGGGCCCTGGCTTCTTCTCGCGGCTCCTGGAGTAAACCGAGGTGGGGCGGGTGGCGTCCGTCTGGCCGGGCGAGGCTTCTTCCGCTTTCGGGGGGCGTTTCGGCGCCTGACCCTGCGCGAGGCGTCTGAGGTCGTCGGCGAGCGCGGAGGCGCTCGGGGGGCGGCCGTCCGGGTCTTTGGAGAGCAGCCGGACGACGAGATCGTCGGTGGCGTCCGGTACGTCGGGGTTCTTGCTTTTCGGCGGGACCGCCGTCTCGTTCGAGGCGAACGGCGGTTCGCCGGTGAGCATCTCGTACATGACCACGCCCAGCGAGTACAGGTCGCTGCGGGGATCGACCGGTTGGCCGGCGGCCTGCTCGGGGGACATGTAGGCTGCGGTGCCAAGGATCACGTTCCCCGTCATGGTGCCGGCGGACTCCGCCCGGGCGATGCCGAAGTCGCAGACCTTCACGTCGCCGGTACGCGTCACGAGGACGTTCTGAGGCTTGACGTCGCGGTGGATCACACCGCCCTCGTGGGCGGCTTCGAGGGCCTCGGCGATCTGCACCGCTACCTCCGCCACGACCCCGGCGTCCATCGGCGCGTCCCGCGAGATCCTGTCCTTCAAAGTGCCGCCGGGCAGGTACTCCATCGAGATGTAGCACGCCCCGTCCTCCGCTTCGCCCCGGTCGTAGATCGGGACCACGTTCGGGTGCGAGATGGTTGCGGCACTGCGGGCCTCCCGCTTGAAGCGCTCGACGAACTCCGCGTCGTCGGCGAATCGCCGGCTCAAGACCTTCAGGGCGACGTCGCGGCCTAGCACCTCGTCGTGGGCCAGGTAGACCTCGGCCATCCCTCCCCTGCCCAGGGGCTCGACCACGTTGTAACGCCGGTCTATCAACTCACCCATGCGACTATTTCACGTCCCATCCGCCCGGCCGCCGTAAACGTCCATACGAAACGTATACCACCCTCCACCTTCCGGTGCGCCCGGTAACCGGCCGTGGGCCAAACGCGCGGGGTCCGGCGTACTATCGCCGGACCCCGCGATCTTCCCTCCGCGCGATCGCTACCTGGAGAGCTGGCCCCTGATCGCGCCGGCAGTAAACTCAGAATTGTGGACGTTGACGTAGTACTCCGCCGGGTTCTTCTTTATGTCCTTGAGGAGGGCCTTGTCCGCCGCCACGCACCCGCTGGAGGAGCCGTCCGCCAGAGGCGCCAGAGTCACCACCACGGGACCGGCCTCGCCGGAGGGCCCTTCGTGGATGTGGGCTGCTGTGGCGGGGGCTATGCCTTCCGCGGTCAACTCGTAGCAGAGCCTCAAAGCCGACGGGTTCACCGAGACGACGGCGGTCCCGCTGCCGTCGGGATCCCCGGGACCCGGCACCTCATTGGCCCCGAGGAGGTCCGCCGTCAGCAACCTTCCGCCCTCTACGCCGGCGACCATCGTCTTCGCCAGGGCTGGGCCCCCGAACATCGCCACGGCCAACGCCGCCACGACTACAGCCACCGTCAAGTTCCGTAAACGCATCTCTGTCTCCCGTCCGTCTTGATCTCTATACCGACAAGAGTCTTTACGCACGGGGGGGGGCGCAGCGGATCAAGCCGGCTGGAGCGGGCCTTCGGGGATCTTCGGTTACGCGACCACACGCCGCGGCGGTACAATCGTGCGGCCGGAAAACGCGGGCCCCGGCGCTCTATCTGTATCTACCAGACAAAGGAAGTTTCGTATGGCGGACGTGACGGTAATCGGGGGCGGTCTGGCCGGGAGCGAGGCGGCCTGGCAGGCGGCGGAGCTCGGATGCTCCGTCGAGCTCTGGGAGATGCGGCCCGTTAAGGAGACACCCGCGCACAGGACGGAGCACTTCGCCGAGCTCGTCTGCTCCAACTCGCTCGGAAACAGGTCGCTTGAGACCGCCTCTGGCCTTCTAAAGGAAGAGTTGCGTCGTCTGGGGTCCGTGATCCTGCGCTGCGCCGAGGCCCACTCCGTCCCCGCCGGCGGCGCCCTCGGGGTCGCCCGCGAGGACTTCCCCCGCGCCGTCACCGAGACGGTCCACGCCCATCCGAACATCGAGGTAGTCCGCGGCGAGATGACGGAACTCCCCGAAGGCCCGACCGTAGTCGCAACCGGCCCCCTCACCTCCGATGCCCTGGTCGAGAAAATAGAGGCGCTCTCGGGCGACACGCTCTACTTTTACGACGCCGCCTCCCCGATAGTCCACCGCGACTCCCTGGACGAGTCGGTTGTCTGGCGCGCGTCGCGCTACGACAAGGGCGAGGCCGCCTACCTGAACTGCCCGATGAGCAGGGAGCAGTACCACGCCTTTGTCGAGGACCTCGCGGCCGCGGAGCTCAGCCCCATAAAGGACTTCGAGGAGGACATGTACTTCGAGGGCTGTCTCCCCGTCGAGACGATCGCCCGGAGGGGTCCTGAGACCTTGAGCTTCGGCCCGATGAAGCCCGTGGGCCTGCCGGACCCCAGGACCGGCGAGATCCCCTACGCCGTCGTCCAGCTTCGTCAGGATGACGCGGAAGGGCGCCTCTACAACATGGTCGGCTTCCAGACGCGCCTGAAGTGGGGCGAGCAGCGCCGCGTCTTCCAGACTATCCCCGGCATGCAGAACGCGGACTTCGCCCGCATGGGCGTCATGCACCGCAACACCTACCTTCCGGCGAACCGGATGTTAGACGCGACGATGAAGATAAGAGGGGCCTTGAGCGACGCGCCGCTCTTCTTCGCCGGCCAGCTGACCGGCGTCGAGGGCTACACCGAGAGCACCGCCATGGGCCACCTCGCCGGCACGAACGCCGCGAGGCTTGCTAGGGGTGAGGAGCCCATCGTATTGCCGGAAGGCACCATGATGGGGGCTCTCGCCCACTACATCACTACAAAGGAGGGCACCCTCCAGCCAATAAACTCCAACTGGGGATTGGTTCCGTCCGTCCCGAAGAAAGAGAACGGCAAGCGGCTCACCAAGCCGGAGCGCCGGCAGCGCCAGGCGCGAATGGCGCTCGATGCGCTGAACGACTTCGTGGTGGCGGCGGTCTGAACGTAGCGCCGGCGCCGTTCGCCGGGGCGTGATCCCGACTGGCTCAGTGAGTGCGCAACTTGCCCCGGTCCTCGCGCCAGTACAGCGTCTCGGCGGCGACGAACGCCACGAGCAGCGCGGCGAGAGTGCCGAGGGTCAGGATGGCGGGGACCTGTGTCCCTACCGGAATGAGGGCGCAGGAGAGGGCGGCCACGACCAGCCGAAGGACGCTGACGCTGCCCGCGTCGCGGAGCCTGAAGGCGTTGTGCCCGAGTAGGTAGAGGGCGACGCCGCCGCAAAGGGCGACCGCCGGGATCGTGCCGAGCGGGTCCCCGATGTGGGCCAGGGTCTTCTTGACGCCGAGGGCGACGAAGACTATCCCGGCCAGCATCGGCAGGTGCAGGTAGCTGTAGGAGTCGCGCGCCAGCCGCGCCCGTTCGTGCCCCCTGGCCCCAGAGAGCCTCCGTTCGGCGAGGAGCACGACGTAATCGAAGTAGGCCCACCACAGCGAGGCTGCGACCGCGACGCCGAGAAGTGACGCCAGGATCACCCCCGCCCCGAGGCCCACCTCGGAGGCCCCGACACCGATGGCCACGATGGATTCGCCCAGGGCTATGA
>JACDFX010000281.1 GCA_013815575.1 Rubrobacter sp. | reverse complement strand
CTCCCCGGAGCAGTACGCCGTTCTGCGAGAGGCGGGTACCGAGCCTCCGTTCTCCGGCGAGTACGTAGACACCGACGACGACGGTCTCTACCATTGCGCCGCCTGCGGCAACCCGCTCTTCGACGGCCGCGCGAAGTACCACTCGGGCACGGGCTGGCCGAGCTTCACCGAGGCCGTCTCGCCGGATGCCGTCGAGATCGTCGAGGACCGCTCGCACGGAATGGTCCGCACCGAGGCCCGCTGCGCCCGCTGCAACTCCCACCTCGGCCACGTCTTCGCCGACGGGCCGCGGGAGGCCGGCGGGCAGCGGTGGTGCATGAACAGCGCCGCGCTCGACCTGGAGCGGCGTTGAATCAGAAGAGGAGAAACTAGATGAAAGCGGTGGCGGTCTTCCCCGGCAAACCCGACAGCATCCACCTTACGGAGTTGGAGGAGCCCTCCGTCGAGGAAATACCGGACGGGCGCGGCGTCTTGGTAGAGGTCTTGCGGGTTGGTGTAGACGGGACGGACAAGGAGATCAACGACGCCGATTACGGGGCGGCGCCTGAGGGCTACGACTTCCTGGTGACGGGCCACGAGTCCTTCGGGCGGGTGCTGGAGGTCGGGCCGAACGTCCGCGACGTCGAACCCGGCGATTACGTGGTCGCGACGGTCCGGCGTCCGGGGGGAAGCATCTACGACCGGGTCGGCCTCTCCGACATGACCACCGACGAGACGTACCGCGAGCGCGGCATCAACCTGCTGCACGGCTACCTGGCCGAGCGCTACGTGGACGACGCGGAGTTCATAGTCGGGGTGCCGGCCGCCCTGAGCGAGGTCGGGGTGCTGCTCGAGCCGACGAGCATCGTGGAGAAAGGGATCGAGCAGGCGTACGAGATACAGCGCCGCCTCAAGGTCTGGCGGCCGGCGCGTGCCGCGGTCGTCGGCGCCGGAACGCTGGGACTCCTGGCGACGCTGGCGCTGAGGCTGCGGGGGCTCGACGTCACGACGCTGGCCCGCACCGAACCGCCGACGTTGAACAGCGAGCTGGTGGAAGCTCTAGGGGGGCGCTACCTGAGCACGCGCGAGGTCCCGCTGGTGGAGGCCGCCGAGAGGCACGGGCCGTTCGACATCGTCTTCGAGGCGACGGGGGCGAGCGTGGTCGCGTTCGAGGCCATGGAGGCGCTGGGCAAGAACGGCGTCCTGGTGCTGACCGGCATCAGTAGCGGGGACCGGGAGATCGAGGTCCCCGGAGATCGCATCCTGCTCGGCTTCGTGCTTGGCAACAAGGTGGCGGTCGGCTCGGTGAACGCCAACCGTTCCTACTTCGAGAGCGGCGTGCGGGACATGGCGCTGGCGGAGGCGCGATACCCCGGCTGGTTGGGACGCCTGCTGACGCATCCCGTGCGGGGGCTGGAAGGCTACGAGGAGATGATCCGGCTCCTCACCGAGGAAAAGAGTGCCATCAAGGTGTTCGTCGAGGTTGCGAAAGACGCCGGGAACGGCGAAGGGTAACCCGCTGCCGTGGAAGAGCTCTTGATCTCGGCGGTCGGGTACATGCGGTTGGTGGTGGAGGCCATCGGTGCCGCGGTCATAGGGATCGGGGCTGTCTCTACCGTGTTCTTGTTCGCGAGGTCCCTTCTTGCTCCCGGCGAGTACTCAACCTCGGACATCCGGCTGCACCTCGGGCGCTTCCTGGTACTGGGGCTGGAGTTCCAGCTCGCGGCAGACGTCCTGGCCACGGCCATCGCCCCTACCTGGAAGGCGGTCCAGTTGCTGGCGGCCATCGTCGTGATCCGAACGGTCCTCAACTACTTCCTCTCGAAGGAACTCGAACGCGAGCAGGCACCGCAGGCTCCGCCCCGCCTCGGGCGCGACGACTCGGGCGCCTAGGGCCTCGCGGGAGCCTATGGACGCTTACCACACCGGGCTCGCCGTTCTCCGTACGTCCCTGCTGCTGGTGGGGAGCGTGGTGATCCTTCTCGGCGTCGCGCGAGGCGCCCTCGAAGCCCTCCGCGAGCGGTCCGGCCGTCCTGTCGCCCGGCACTTGGCGGCCCACACTGAGCTCGCCCTGGAGTTCTTCGTCGGCGCTACCATCCTCAACCTCATCCTCACTCCCACCTGGGTGGCGATCCAGACGGCGGCCGTAACCATCGCCGTGCGCAAGCTCATATCGTTGTCCCTCGGCCGCCTCGCGCGGACGGCCCGAACACGATAACCGCGGTCCCCGCCCCCAGCCCTGACTCGCGGAACGCCCGGGCACCAACGACAGCGCCAGGGTCACGGACCCGCGTCCCCCGTGCGGCCGGAGGGGTATCGGAGATCGGGAGAGCAATCGGAACAACCGGAAACCACGTCTCTAGAGCGCCCAGATCCGGGTGCGGAACGCCTTCCTCCTGCTGGTCGGCGTCGCCCTGTCGGCGCAACTCCTGGGGCTCGAGGTCATCCCGGGCGCCTTTATCGCCGGCGCCGTCACCGCCTGATCGACCGCAACGGGATGATGACCCACCCCCAATTTCAGACGAAGCTGGAGGCGGTGGGCTTCGGGGGCTTTATCCCGTTCTTCGTGACCTGCGGGATGGAGATGGACCTGCGCGCCGTGTTCGGCGGCGGGGTTGCGTCGCTGGCGCCGGTGCCCGTGTTCCTGCTCGCCCTGCTGCTCGTGCGCGGGCTGCCCGCCGCCCTCTACCGGTCCTCGCTCGGGACGCGGTGGCTGCGGGGCTATAGCAACTCGTCGAGGACCCTGCCTTGCGCGTCAGCCGGGGGACGCACGCCCAGCAGGGCGGCGATGGTCGGCGCCACGTCGACGAGCCGGGCATCTTTGGGGACCGCGCCCGTCCTGACACCGGACCCCGAGATCAGGAGCGGCACCCGCATCTCCAGGGTGCTTCCATGGCCGCCCCGCGACGCGCCTTCCGCCGGCTCCGCGAGCCCGAAGCCCCAAGGCTCCCTGGCCTCGACGACAAAGTCGCCGAGCTTGTCGCCGGCGCGTAAGGCTTTGAGGTCTGCCGTGTCGAGGACCCGGGAGATCTGGGGCAGCCTTTCGAGTACCCTTCGGACTTCCGCCCGCTTCTCGGACGTCGCCGACAGGCCCCGCACGGTAACGTCCATTATCCGGCCCGCGCTCTTGACGATGACGATCTCGGTGTCGGGGGAAGGCGCGCGTCCTGGGGGCACGATCTCCACGCCGCGGCCGAGGTCGGGCGTCGCGGCGAGCCCCTCCACGAAGGAGCGCTCCCAGGAGGTCATACCGTGGTCGGAGGTGAGGATAAAGGCCGTTCGCTCGTAGATGCCGACCTCTTTCGCCGTCTCGACGAGCCGGCCGAGCTGCCGGTCGAGCTCGGAGAGCAGCGACCCGATGTTGGGGCTATTTGCACCCTCCACGTGGCCGAAGGCGTCGAGGTCCGGGCCGTAGACGGCGAGGAAGTCGGGGATCTTCGGCACGGTGGTCATCTCCCCGCCGGAGTCCACGGGCCTCTGGTTCAGGATCTCGACGGCCGCGTCAACCCGCTGCCCAAAGAGCCCGCCGGGCCGGACGTAGAGGTGATCGGGATCCCCGTAAGAGGCGCCGTGGTCCTGAACCATGTACCACTGCACCGCCGCGGTCGTCCGGCCTTCGGCGGCAAGCGCCTGGGTGATGGTCTCGGCGGCCAAGAACCGGGTCTCGTCCACGGCCTCGCCGGCCTCGTCGTCGAAGTAGTAGGCGGCATTGCCGTGCGTCTCAGGGTAGGCGCCGGTTGACATGGAGGCCCGCGCGGGGTTGGAGATGGTGGGGTAGATGCTGTCGGCAACGGAGAGGCTTCCCCGGTTCGCCAGGGAGTCGATGTTGGGGGTCGGTGCCAGGGCCAGGTAGTCCGGGTCGAAGCCGTCCCAATCAACCAGGATCACGTGCTCCGGGCGTCCGGTGGAGGGTCCGGCCTCCGGGCGGCGCGAGAGTAGCCATGCGGGCACGGAGGCAGCCACGACCGCAGCC
>JACDFX010000280.1 GCA_013815575.1 Rubrobacter sp. | reverse complement strand
GGCTCGTCGGGCTCATCGGTGGGGCCAGCATCGTCGGGAGGATTGTGCTCGGAGTTATCGCCGACCGTACGGGGCCGCTGCTGGGCTACCAGACCAGCTTCTTGCTCATCGGGGCCAGCTTCTTGCTGTGGTGGGTCGGCGACGATCCCTGGTCCCTGGTGGCGTTCGCCGCGGTGCTCGGGGTCGGCTACGGTGGGTACGTGGCGTTGACCCCGGTGGTGCTCGCGGCGTTCTTCGGTGTCGAGAACCTCGGGGGTCTCGTGGGTATCCTCCTCACCGCCAACGCCGTGGGGTCCGCGCTGGGCCCTCCCGCCGTCGGCCTCGCAGTCGACGTCACCGGTGGCTACGGCGTGGTGATCGTCGTCCTCATGCTCATCGGGCTGGCGGCGTACGCCACCTTGCTACCCCTCGGTCGGTACGCGAGCAAACCACGAACGGAGGCGCCGGATGCCTGAGATCTGACGCCCGAATCCAACGTCCGGCACCAGACGATCCTTGCGGCTGTAGTGGTGTGGAAAGGGGGGATTTTTCGAGGACGCGAAGCTGAGGGCGCAATTCGCAGAATTGCATACCGCGAATTGCTAGTATGCAAGCACCATACTTGGAAAGGGGAACTTATGGAAGGGACAAGCGGACAAGACGGGGCTCCGGTCTCCTCGATCCGTCAAGTATCAGTAGCTAGCCTGGTCGGCACGGCCCTGGAGTGGTACGACTACTTTCTCTTCGGGACGGCGGCGGCCCTCATCTTCAACGGGCTGTTCTTCCCGGAGCAGGATCCCCTGACGGGGACGCTTCTGGCCTTCGCCACGTTCGGCGTGGGCTTCGGGGCCAGGCCGATCGGCGGGCTCGTCTTCGGACACTACGGGGACAAGATCGGGCGCAAGACCATGCTAGTCATCACCCTGGTAATCATGGGTGTCGCGACCTGCGCCATAGGCCTGCTGCCGACCTACGCCCAGATCGGAATCTGGGCACCGATCCTACTGGTCGTGCTGCGCCTCGTGCAGGGCTTCGGCGTAGGTGGCGAGTGGGGCGGCGCCGTCCTGATGGCCGTCGAGCACGCCCCGGCGGGGAAACGAGGATATTACGGAAGCTGGCCTCAGATGGGCGTCCCGGCGGGGCTCGTTCTTTCGACGGTGGTCTTCACGATCTTCCAGGCGATGCCAGAGGAGCAGTTCCTGGCATGGGGCTGGCGCATACCGTTTCTTCTGAGCGTCGTGCTGGTCGCCGTGGGGCTCTACGTCCGGCTGCGTCTCATGGAGTCACCGGCCTTCCAGGAGGTCGACGATACAGACACCGAGGCCCAGATGCCCATCGTGGAGGTGTTTCGCACGTATCCGAGGAACATCCTTATCGCGATGGGGGCGCGCGTGGGGGACAACATGCTCTTCTACATCTTCAGCGTCTTCGCGCTCACGTACGTCACAGAGGAGCTCGGGTTGCCGGAGAGCACGGCGCTCATCGGCGTCATGATCGGCGCCACGATCGAGTTCTTCCTCATCCCGTTCTTCGGGGCTCTCTCGGATCGGATCGGACGCAGGCCGGTGTACATGGGAGGTGCTATCTTCTGCATGCTCTTCGCCTTCCCGTACTTCTGGCTCCTGAACACGGAGGCGCCGGCCCTGATCTGGCTCGCCATCTCCCTCTCGCTCTTCGTCGGTCACGCCGCCATGTACGCCCCTCAGGCCAGCTTTCTCTCGGAGCTCTTCGGGACGCGCGTCCGCTACTCCGGGGCCTCCATCGGCTACCAGCTCGCGCCGATAGTCGGCGGCGGCATCGCGCCGTTCATCGCCGTCGCGCTGCTCGCTTGGACGGGTAGTTACTGGCCCATCGCCGTGTACATGATCGGGATGGCCGCAATAACCGTCGTCTCTGTCTACCTCGCCACCGAGACCTCCTTCGCCGAGATCTCCGACGTCCACGAGGAACAGGAACGCGAGGTAGTAAAGAACTAGCAAGGCACCCGCGCAGGGGCACCCGCGTAAGGGCGGTTCGCGAACCGCCCTTACAAACCGCCCCTATAGCGTTTCTGTAACAAAACACGGCGAGTGGAAGGAGAGAGTTGGCTAGCCAGCTCGTAGAGGCGCCAAATTCTGGCGAGGTCAGAGACTACAGGATGCTCGTCGGCGGGGAGTCCAAGACCATCTGGATCGAGCTCTCAGGCAAAACCCGCGACCCCTTCACGTTGGGCTGAAGCGTGTCCAGCGAACGTACCCGCGCCGGAGATGGTGATTTGAAAGGGGGGTGTGATCGACGCTGAAGCGTTGGCCGGTGTTGGGGACCTCGCGCGGCGGGGGCGGCCGCTGGAGGGGCTTCGGGTCCTCGAGCTAGGGTCCCTGATCGCGGGCCCCTTCGCGACCAGGATCATGGCCGAGTTCGGGGCCGAGGTGATAAAGGTCGAGCGCCCGGGGGCGGGGGACCCCTTGAGGACCTGGCGCTACGTGGACCCCCGCACGAAGACCTCCCTGTGGTGGGCGCTCCAGTCGCGCAACAAGAAGCTCGTCACGCTCAACGTGGGACACCCTGACGGACTCGGCCTGGCCAGACGCCTCGCCGCGGAGAGCGACATCCTGGTCGAGAACTTCAAGCCAGGCACCCTGGAGAAGCTGGGTCTCGGGTGGGACGTCCTCCACGAGCTGAACCCCAGGCTCATCCTGGTGCGTGTCTCGGGCTACGGGCAGACCGGGCCTTACAAGGACAGGCCCGGTTTCGCCAACATCGGCGAGGCCATGGGCGGCATCCGCTACGTCACCGGAGAGCCGGGCAGGGCCCCGGTGAGGAGCGGCATCAGCCTCGGTGACTCGCTGGCCTCGCTCTACGCCGTTATAGGGGCGCTCATGGCGGTGCACGCCCGGGACGTGCGGGGCGGTGGTGAGGGGCAGGTCGTCGACGTGGCGCTCTACGAGGCGGTATTCAACCTCATGGAGTCGATGGTCCCCGAGTTCGACGTGGCGGGGATCGTGCGCGAGCGGACCGGCAGCTCCCTCCCCGGCATCACCCCGAGCAACACCTACTGCTCGAAGGACGGCTCCTACGTCGCCATCGGCGGCAACAGCGACGCCATCTTCAAGCGGCTCGTATCGGCCATTGGCCGGCCCGAGCTTGGCGACGACCCGCGCTACGCGACCAACGCGGACCGCACCGAGCACGCAGACGAGCTGGACTCCCTCATCGAGGAGTGGGTCGAGGGGCGTCCGACCGAGGAGATCCTGCGCGTTCTTAACGAGGCAAACGTTCCGGTCGGGCCGATCTACACGGTCGAAGACGTCGTCGAGGACGATCAGTACGAGGCCAGGGAGATGCTTCTGGAGGCCGAGGTAGAAGGCGTCGGGCCCGTCAAGATGCCGGGCCTGGTCCCGAAACTCTCCGAGACGCCAGGCGAGGTCGGGTGGTACGGCGGCGCTTTAGGGGCGCACAACGAAGAGGTGTACGGCGGGCTCCTCGGTCTCTCCGCCGAGGAGATCGGACGCCTCGCCGAGGAGGGGGCGATCTAGTGCGCCTGCCGGAGTTTGTCGAGGTCGTCGAGGTCGGTCCCCGCGACGGGCTCCAGAACGAAAAGTCGAACGTACCGACGGGTGAGAAGGTCGCCCTGATAGAGGCCCTCGCCGCCGCGGGGCTCCGGCGGTTCGAGGCGACCTCGTTCGTCTCGCCGAGGGCGATCCCCCAGCTTGCCGACGCCGAGAGCGTGCTCGCCGGGCTGCCCCCGAGCAACGAGGTGCTCTACGGCGGCCTGATCCCGAACGAGCGGGGCTACGAGCGGGCGAAGGCGGCGGGCGTGGGGGAGGTCGTCATCGTGGGCGCGGCGACCGAGAGTTACTGCCACAAGAACCTGAACATGTCGGTGGACGAGGCCCTCGACGGGTTCGGACCCATCGCCGCCCGCGGCCGGCAGGACGGTATCCGCGTGCGGGCCAACGTCTCGACGGTCTTCGGTGACCCCTTCGAGGGCCGGCCCGGCCT
>JACDFX010000279.1 GCA_013815575.1 Rubrobacter sp. | reverse complement strand
GGCACCCGCGGCGAGATGGGCGGGTAGAGCAGGTCCGGGCGGTCCAGGTGCGTGAGCTCGTCGAGGTCCGCGAGGCCTATCGGGTGGGGGGCTTCGAAGACGGAGTTCTCGTCGAGCTTGAGGTTGTAGGCGAGCCACTCTTTAAGGTCGTCCGGCATCTCGGTGGAGACCACGAGCCGGACACCCTGGCCGAACCAGCGGCCTTCGAGCTCGTCCTCTATCGCCTGGAGAAGGTCCGAGGCCTCGTCCTCCTCGATGACGAAGTCCGCGTTGCGCGTCACCTGGAAGACGTAGCTCGCCGAGACCTCCTTGCCCGGGAAGAGCTCGTCCAGGTTCGCCGCGATGATCTCCTCGACCCGAACGAACCGCATCTCCGGGCGTTTGTCGGGGGCGTGCTCCCCGTCCGGCAGCTGCACGAAGCGGTCTATGGTCGTCGGCATCTTCACCCGCGCCATCACCCGACGCCCCTCGTCCTCTATGACGACCAGCAGGTTCAGCGAGAGGTTCGAGATGTGGGGGAACGGGTGGGCCGGGTCTATCGCCAGCGGCGTCAGGATCGGCAGTATGTCCCGGACGAACCTCTCCCTCAACTGCCGCTTCTCGGCGGCACGGACTTTTTTGTGGGGGATTATTTTTATGCCCTCTTCTTCGAGGGCGGGGATGAGGTCCTTGTTCAAGATGCGGCGCCGCTCCTCGAAGAACTCCTCTGTGCTCTCTTTTATGCGCGAGATTTGCTCTTCCGGGGTCATCCCGTCTGGGACGGGGTTGGGAAGCTCGGAGGCGACCTGCTGCTGAAGCCCGGCGACCCGGATCATGAAGAACTCGTCCAGGTTGGTCTCGGAGATCGCGACGAACCTGACCCTCTCCAGCAGCGGGTGGCGCCCGTCCCTGGCCTGCTCCAGCACCCTATCGTTGAAGCCGAGCCAGGAGAGCTCGCGGTTGATGTAAAGCGACGGGTCCGAGAGGTTGGGCCTGCGCGCGACGTCCGTCATACGTGCCCCCCCTCGGCCAACGCGAGCAGGGTTCCCTCCCTGATGCCCCCACGCGCCACGGTCAACTCCTCCTTACCAAAGACCTCAAGCACCGAGGCGAGCGTCGTAATCGCCGCCGGCAAGACCCGCGCCCGCTCCGGCGCGAGCCCGTGTTCCCTGGCGAGCACGCCGGAGGGCACACCCCGAATCTCACCCGAGAGCCGCCACAGACGCTCCACGGTCAGGGGGTCGTTCGTGATCTTGACCATGGCCCGCGCCGAACCGCCGACCGCCACCACGGGCGCCCCCCCGATCTGCCAGGCCGGCAGGAGCCCGGCCACGTGCTCCCTCAACGCCCCCAACTCCTCATCCGTTGGAGGATCGGCCCTCACGAAGCGCTCGGTGGTTCGGTTGGTGCCGAGGGGCAGCGAGACGCGCTCCTCCACCACGCCGGACGCCTCGCCGAAGATCAACTGCGCCGACCCTCCCCCGAGGTCCACCACGAGAACCTTCCCCCCACGCCGCGCCCCGAGCGCCGAGAGGGCGCCCCGGAAGCCGAGCTCGGCCTCCTCTTTGCCTGAGATGAGGCGCATTTTCAGTCCCGTCGCCTCCCGCACCCTCTCGACCAGCTCGGGCCCGTTCTCAGCGTCGCGGACCGCGCTCGTGGCGAGCACCTCTGGCGACGGGGCCCCGTTCAGTGCGGCTATCCGGGAGAAGAAATTGATGGCCTCCGCCGCGAGCAGGAGCCGCTGCTCTTCGAGCCGCCCCGTCTTCTCCACGCCGGCCCCGAGCCTGGCCGAGAACTTCTCCCCGGTGACGGGCATTACCTCCCCCCCGTCCACCTCCCCGACCAAGAGATGTATCGTGTTTGACCCGACGTCTACGACCGAATAGCGACTCAAATCCTTGCCCCCCACCGCGCGGCGTGAACACTCATACCGTCCATGATACCGTCCCACCGTCCGGGGTGATATATTCGCCGCGTCGGGAAGAATCTTCCATCTCTGAAGGGGTGTACGCGCAACGCGGATCGACGCTAGAACCGGGAGAATCTATGCCGAAAAAGAAGGGCAAGAAGGCTGCGGAGAGACGTCGGGAGAACGGTGCGGTAACAGTGCCGTCGAAGCCGGACGCGAAGGTCCGCGACTACGACGCCCACGTGCTCGTCTGCAAGGGCGGCGACTGCAAGAAGCGCGGCTCGAAAGACGTCCACAGGGCGCTCAAAGACGAGGTACGGGCGGCCGGGATGAACCGCGACGTTCGGATAGATTCCGTGGAGTGCCTCGGCCTCTGCAAGCACGGGCCAAACGCCATCGTCTACCCATCGGGGACGTGGTACCTCGGCCTGATCGACGCCGACGCACCCGAGATCGTCGAGGGCCACCTCAAGAACGGCGAGCCCGTCGAGCACCTCGCCGCCGAGTTGCGTCCGCGCAAGAAGCGCCGTTAGGCCACGCTCGTGAGTTCGGCCTGGACTACGAGGCGCTGCGAGTAGTTGGGCAGGGTGCAGGTCTGGAGGCTCACAACGCTCTTGCCGGGGACGGGCTGGGTGACGGAGTAGGCATCGGGGTTGACGACGAACTTCTCGAAGACCTCGTAGTTGTAGCGCGTCCCTTCGGCGTCCGTCAGGACGACACTGTCGCCGTCCTCTAGAGTGTTCAGGTCGTTGAAGACGAGGAAGCTGGCCGTACCGGGGAAGCCCATGCGGTGGCCGGCGATATACACGTTGGCGCCGTCCTGCCACGGGAAGCCCGTGCTGTTCACGTGGAGCGTGCCGTCGTGGAGCGCGGCCTCGTCGTTGGAGGCGCCGGTGTAGACGGGCACGCCGTCCACGCGGCGCATGTCGGGGACGGTGAGGCTCAGGTCGCCGCTCTTGGGCGGCTCCTTGCCGAAGATGGCCGCCGTCGCGAGCGGGTCGCCCATGAGGAACGAGTACCCGACGAGGACCAGCCCCGAAAAGACCATCAGCGTGGCGAGCAGGTAACCGAAGATCCTGCCGACGCTTCTCTTGCCCCGGTACGTTCTCACTCTCTTGCGCCTCCTATGCGAGCTCTCGAACGGAGCATACTCTAGGAAAGTAACACCACGGTTACAACCCGGGGGTGGAAAGGCAACGACCCCGGGCCGGGACGTCCCGGCCCGGGATCACGCCCTATTCGGCCTTCTTTAGCTCTCCCTGGACTACGAGACGCCTGGAGTAGTCCGGTAGCGTGCAGGTCTGGAGGCTCACAACGCTCTTGCCGGGTACGGGGCGCAGGACGCGGACGGCGCCGGGGTCCACCACGAACTTGTCGAAGACCTCGTAAGTGTAGCGTTCGCCGTCGGCGTCGGTCAGGAGGACCTCGTCCCCCTTCTGGAGCTTATCCAGATCCCAGAAGACCAGATCGCTCTCTGTCCCCGGAAAGCCGACCCTGTGCCCGGCGATGTACACGTTGGCGCCGTCCTGCCACGGGAACCCGGTGCCCTTCACATGCGCGGTCCCGTCGTGCATGGCGTCCTCGTACTCGCCGCTGGCGGCGTCGTAGACGGGCACGCCCTCAACCCGGTCCAACTTCGGGACGGTCAGCTTGAGGGTCTTCTCCTCAGGCGCGTCCACCCGCGGGCCGCGGACCTTCTCGACTATCCTCTCGGGGAGGCTCCTGGCGAACCTGTCCTGCACCTCGTCGGTGACCTTCTCCGAGACCTTCTGCGGCGTATTCGCCTCCGCCGGCTCGCCCCCACCGAAAAGAGAGTAGAGCAGAAGGCCGATCCCGACGAAAAGCACGACCGCCGCCACGCCCGCCGTCGTCACCCTCCCGGTGCGCCCGCCATTTATCTTCTTCATCGCCGTCGACCCTCCTTTCCGGTCTCGTTCTGGATCTCCTATTGAAAATTACTGCCGTCGGATAACAAATCGGTAACAGAAGGGAATTTTGTTGGTAACGATTTGCACGCGGGCGCGAGGCCGACGACATCACTATAATCCCCCCTCGTGAAGATCGGGGTCCCGAAAGAGGTGTTGGAGGGGGAGC
>JACDFX010000278.1 GCA_013815575.1 Rubrobacter sp. | reverse complement strand
CGGTCATCCACGTCAGTTGGTACGAGGCCGAGGCCTACTGCCGGTGGGCCGGACGCCGCCTGCCCACCGAGGCCGAGTGGGAGATGGCCGCCTCCGCCGAGCCCGGTGCCACGGGCACGACCGGGCGCAAGCGCGCCTACCCATGGGGAGAGACGCCGCCGGGTCCGCGCCACGCCAACCTAGATGGTCGTCTGTTGGGGCCCGTGGACGTCGTCGCCTTCCCCGAAGGAGACAGCGCCTTCGGCTGCAGGCAGATGATGGGCAACGTCTGGGAGTGGTGCGCCGACTCCTTCGGGCCTTACCCTGGCTTCGTCCCCGACCCCTACAAGGAGTACTCGGAGCCCTGGTTCGACGGCCACAAGGTGCAGCGCGGCGGCTCGTGGGCGACGCGTGGGCGCATGCTCCGCAACACCTGGCGCAACTTCGCCCTACCCGACCGGCGAGACTTCTTCGCCGGGTTTCGCACCTGCAAGAGTTGAGATAGAGAGCGAACTCTCGCTCTAGAGAAGCTCAGAGTCCTCCGACGGTTCAGGGGGACTCTTTACTTGGCGCACGAGCAGGTTCGGCAAGGCTCCACAAACCCTTCGGGCTATAGCTTTCTTACAATTTCCATAAAGTGCATTATTTCTCTTGCGGTGCCTCTGACATACGTTATAGGATGAGAGATTGACCGGGAACGGGAAGGAGAGGCTTATGACCGAGGCACACCAAGGACACGGCGAAGGCCACGCTTGTCACGGGCCGGGCTACGCATCGCCCGAAGAGGCAATGAAGGCGGAACCCGAGAAGACGCTCTACACTGTCGCCCTGTACGTGGGCACGGACGTACAGGAGCCCGACTACCTCGCCACGGTGGACGTGGACCCAGAATCCCCGACTTACTCGCAGGTCGTACACCGCGTCCCGATGCCCAACGTGGGCGACGAGTTGCACCACTTCGGCTGGAACGCTTGCAGCTCCTGCCACGGGGAGGAGCACAAGGAGCGCCGGTTCCTGGTCGTGCCGGGCCAGCGTTCGAGCCGCATCCACATCATCGACACATCGGACGAGCGCGCGCCCAAGCTCCACAAGGTCATAGAACCCGCGGAGATCGCCGAAAAGACCAACCTGACTGCTCCCCACACCGTGCATTGCTTGGCCGACGGTCATGTCATGATCTCCATGCTCGGCGACGCCGAGGGCAACGCCCCCGGCGGCTTCCTCTTGCTCGACGAAGATTTCGGGGTCGCCGGACGCTGGGAACGGAGCATGGACGGAATGAAGTTCAACTACGACTTCTGGTACCAGCCGCGCCACAACGTCATGGTCAGTAGCGAGTGGGCCGCCCCCAACACCTACCAGCCCGGCTTCGACCTCGAAGACGTCTCCGCCGGCAAGTACGGCAAACAACTCCACTTCTGGGACTGGGAGAAGCGTGAGATCTCCCAATCCTTCGACCTCGGCGAGGAGGGCATGGTCCCCCTCGAAGTCCGCTTCCACCACGACCCCGAAAGCACCCACGGCTTCGTCGGGGCGGCTTTGAGTTCCAACATGTTCCACTGGAGCAAGCAAAACGGCGGCTGGGACGTACAAAAGGTCATAGACGTGGAATCGGTGGACGTGGAAGGTTTCCCGATCCCAATGCCCGGCCTCATAACCGACCTCGTCGTCTCCATGGATGACAGGTACCTCTACTTCTCCAACTGGCTGCACGGCGACCTGCGCCAATACGACATCTCCGACCCCGCGAACCCCAGGCTCACCGGCCAGGTCTGGTGCGGTGGTCTTTTGGGGAAGGGACAAGAGGTGAACGGGCGCGGGCTCGATGGTGGGCCGCAGATGCTCCAGCTCTCCCTCGACGGCAAGCGTCTCTACGTCACCAACTCGCTCTACAGCAGTTGGGACAACCAGTTCTACCCGAAGATGGCCGAAAAAGGCTCCTACATGCTCCAGATCGACTGCGACATCGAGAACGGTGGCATGAAGATCAACGATAATTTCTACGTCGACTTCGGCAAGGAGCCCGCCGGACCCGCCCGCGCCCACGAGATGCGCTACCCTGGCGGCGACGTGACCTCGGACATCTGGATCTAACGGGTACGCGTGGGGGGGCCAACCGCTAGAAACACAAGCACGATTTACATACGCGTCACCGAGTTCAAGCACCGTACAGGCCAGGACCATCCCGGTACGTCTATCGTGCGCGGATCCCGCGAAGTGCCGGCGATCCTTACTACCCGATCCCTCGCCGCGCGAGAGAAGTGCGTAACCTTCGTGGGTCGCCTCGCCCAGTACCGCTACTACAACATGGATCAGGTGGTCGGGGCCGCGCTGAAGGCCGCGAGAGAGATACTGCGGGCAAGCAGCGTCTGAGCCGCACGCCCCCGGTTGACCCATTACGACCGGATACCCAGCGCTCTCTCGCACCTCCGCAGGGCATCTTCTTCGGAAGCATAGTGCTCGTATGTAACGGGGGCGAAGCGCTCCAGGCCGAATCCGGCGAGGGCGGGCGGCGCGTGCGCGCCCTCGCCGATGGCCAGAAGCGCCGCCCGCAGGCGGTTCTTTAACTCCGGATGGAGGCCAGAGCGGAGGACCACGGGTTGGATCGGGAACGGTCCCCAGGTTTCGATCACCCGCAGCCGTTCCCCGAGCTCTGGGGCGAACCGGAGCCTGATGCGCAGTACGTTCGAGTCTATGGACGCCGCGTCCACCTCGCCGCTGGCGACCATCGCCATGGAGTTCAGGTGGGACCCGGAGCAACGCCTCCGGCCGAAGAATCTCTCGTCCTCACCCATCTCCGCGAGCTTCTTCAGCAGGTTGTAGTAGCCGCTCAGAGAGCACGGGTCGTTGTAGGCCCACGAGCGGCCCCGAAGGTCGAGAAGGGATCCGGCGGAGCTGTCGCGGCGCACTACGAGCTCGGAGAAGTAGACTGGCCGCCCCGGTGCCCGGTCGTCCCGGAACACTGGCGCGGCGGGGAGCAACTCCACCGGCGGAGTCTCGTGCTCGAGCAGCCAGAGAAAAGACGGGGCGCACATGAACCCGACGTCGGCCTCGCCCCTGGAGAACGGATCCTCTGCCCCTCTCATCGGCCCAGATACCCGCGACTCCACCGAGAGCGAGGCCCGCCGCCCCAGTGCCTGCCGCACATGCTCGACGACCGCCTCGTAGAACGCCCGGGGGATGCCGGGGGACAGGTAGCTAAGGAAGCGAAGCTCCCGTGGGTGCTCCATCTCCCGGCTTCCGGCCGGCGGCCTGGGGCTAGTACGCAAGCCTGCGCCGGATCGCGGCCGAGAAACGGTCAACGAGCAACACCACCACTATCGTTGCCCCGACCAGCGTGGCGACCTTCGGGTAGTCGAAGAGGTTCATGGAGATCAGGATCTCCTGTCCTATGCCCCCGGCCCCGACGAAGCCGAGAATCGTCGCCGAGCGGATGTTGCACTCCCACTGGTAGAGCGTGAGCGAGGCGAAACCGTTCATCGCCTGCGGCAGCCGCCCGAAGAGGAAAGCCTGAAAGTCGCTCGCGCCCGTCGCCGTGAGTGCCTGTACGGGGCGGGCCGGGACGGCCTCCAGCGTCTCGCTGTAGAGCTTGCCGAGCACGCCCGCGGAGTGGACCGCCAGGGCGAGCGTGCCTGGGAACGGGCCGAGGCCGAGGGCGACGACGAAGACGAGCGCCCAGAGGATGTCAGGGACGGAGCGGAAGACGTTCAGGAGCATGCGCGAGAGGTGGTAAGGGACGGCGAGCAGGAGGCGTTCGCCGCGCGAGGCGCCGACGGTGGCGATCTCCTGCGTGCCAAGGGCCGACAGGGGAAAGGCCACGGCCGCGCCGAGGAGCGCGCCTAGGAACGACATCTGGAAGGTCTCCAGGATGCCGGTGCCCATGGCCCGAAGCGTGGCGACCGAGAGGTCGGGCGGGAACATCTCGGAGACGAACCTCTCCGCTGCGCCGGTGCCCCTGAGCAACTCGACGATGTTGAAATTGGTGCCTGCAACGCTGTAGCCGGTCA
>JACDFX010000277.1 GCA_013815575.1 Rubrobacter sp. | reverse complement strand
CTCCCGGAGCGCCGCGGTGCTTGCACTCGGGGCGGGGCATGGGAAGCAGCGGCACACCGAACTTCAGGAGCCCCAGGGAGCGCAAGCCCATCGCCCACAGGACAGGGGCTAGCAGGCCGTACCAGAGCCAGATCGAACGGTTGAGAAACGTCAGCAGCGCAAGCCCCGCGACGCCGAACACAAACCCCAGGATGACGTAGACGGTGCTAACGCCGAGGGCGAAGGCGAGGCCGAGCGCCGCCGCCCGGCCCCTCGTGATCTTCTCTTGACCCGCCACGTAGCCCACGACCGCCGGGACCATCGGGTAGGTGGCGGGTGTGAGGCCCAGCACAACCCCCGCCCCCAGCGTCAGGACCAAGCCAAGTGGGGAACCGGACTCCAGGCGCTCGAGCCCCCACCCCAGATACGGCTCCAGCCACGTCAGAACCCACGCTACCCAGTCGATGCTCCGCCCCCATCATCGCGGGCCGATACGGCAAGATCGAGCGGGACCGGATAGGAGAACTTCGCGCAGAACCGGACGCACAGTCCGTAGAGAACCAGCCCCGTCGAGGCGAGGCCGAGCACCGGCTGTAGGGGCGCAGAGTAGCTCATCGCGCCGCCGGTCCCCAGCGTTTCGCTCGGCCCGCGTTGCGCCGCGCGCTGCTCTTCGCGTTCCATCTTCACCTTCTCGGTTTGTCTTACGGGCTGGCCCGGGACACTATGGATTGACGGGCGCCACCGGCACGTCAGGCGGCGGTATAGTGTTCCCGTCTTCGTCCACCAGGGGCTCGTAGGCGTCCCTGTGGAGCAACCCATCGAAGACCACCTCACCGTCCTTCTCAACCGTCTGATAGGTGACCCACTCGGAACCGTCGGCCCCCAGGTATGAGGGCTTCGAGCGCATGCTCACCTCTGTCCCATTCGGGCGGCCCCAGATCTCGGCGTAGACGTGCCCGTCGCCGGCCACGTACTCCCGCAGGAGGAGGTATCCCCCGGTGGTGTTGCGAAACTTCATGTCAAGGTCGTCCTCTTTACCGGGTCCTCCCCACCATACGGTCGCGTCCATGCCCGGGCGAATGTACGGAAGCTGCGCGGAGTGCGGGGAACGCTCAACGACGTCCAGGCCGGCGAAGTTGGCGGCGTTGTAGAGCGTGGAGGTGACCTGGCAGAGGCCGCCCCCGTCGGCTTCGGTCTCCCGGCCGCCCACTATGACCTTCGAATCGTTATATTCGAGCCCGGCGACGTGGTCGAGCATCGAGAAGGTCTCCCCCGGCGCCAGCAGCGTGCCGCTCACCGCCTCGGAGGAGATCCCGAGGTTCTCGACCCTGGTGCCGTCGTCCGGTACGACCGAGTAGTCGGTGCGGTACGAGCCAAGCATCTCCGTGGGTTTCATCTTCTCAGCCCCGGCGGTGGTCAACCCGGGCCGGGCCACCGCCACGGGCACCTCGTACTCGCGCCGGCCCTCGAAGAGGCCTTCCTCTATGGCGTCCAGGAGCTTCTCATCCTCGATCCGGCGCCCCTCGCCACCGGGTGTCACCGAGATCTCCGGCACCGCGCCACCGCCCACGTCGTAGCCGGCCTCGACGGGCTCGACGTTGAGGTCGGCGTACAGGGCGGCCATCGCCTCCCTCAATCGCTCGCGGTCGAGGCTCATTTGAAGCGTGCCGCCTTCCCGGCCCACGGCCAGCGAAGAACTCACGGCGTCCGGTGAGAGCGTCAAGCTCTTCCCGAACGCCGTCAGCACGAGTGGCCCGGAGACCGCCTCTCGTGCGTCCCGCGCCGCCGCCTCGGCCTCGCCGGTGGTCACCTCCGGCTCCAGGACCTCCCCGTACATCCGGGCCTCGCCGGAGAGACTTTGGAGGTTGCGCTCCAGGTTTCGGGCCGTGGCCGCCACGTCAAGCCTGTAACCCTCGCGGGAACCCGAAACCCTTATGTCCGACCCGTAGATCTCCACGGAGGCGTCTTTCGGCTCCTCGTCCGCGCGGGCGGCCAACTCTTCCAACGACGACCTCACGGCCCCGGGCCGGATGCGGACCTCCGCAGGAACGCCCACGTCCAGGATAGAGCGTGCCCGATCACCCAACTGTTGCGCGAGGTTGCCCCGGCGGCCGACCGCGTAGGCCGCCTCGACTGTCGCCCCGATATCGAACCGTGCGTCCAGGCCCTCTGTCGGCACGGCGAAGCTCCCGGCGCTACCGGAGAGTCGGACCTGCTCCAGCGTGTCAGGGGCACGACTTTCGAGAGTTTCCCGCGCCTCCTCGGGGGTCTTGCCCCCCCGGGCGACGTCGCCCACAGAGACGCCGCGATGGATCCGGCCTGCGTTGGTCAGGTGATCCCCCACAACCAGCGCCGAGATGGTCGCACACAGCAGGATCGCCGCCCCGGCGAGCAAGGGGACGGACCGAAGGCCACGCGGCTCCCCTCCGGAATACGGGCGCCGTCCATGATCCCCGCCCCGCCCGGGGCGCCTCCTCCGTCTAACGACCTCGGGGGCCCTAGCCATCCCGGAACTCCTCGTGCGACGGCGTCCCGACGGCACGGCAATCGACCGCGGTCTTCTTTTTTGCAGGGTAATTAGTCGGCCCGGTCAAGCGAGCCACCTCCTTCAGGTGTGGGGTGCGTTCGCGTCACGTTCGCTTTGGGTACGCGTCCGTAACTCGCGCCTTTACGGCGCGCTTTCGCGGCGACCGGCCGGTAAGCCAGCCGCCGCGGGCGAGAATCCCTACGTGCGTGAGACCTGAAGGAAGATGAAGATGGGCGGACCCGTGGACGGCGGGCCAGAGAGGGCGCCGCGGGCCAGGACGCCCGGCGGGCGGGCGGCGAACGCCGGTAGTAACCCTGCCACGAGCGGGGGAATCGTCACCCGGCGGACGGCCCTGCCCAAGATGACGGCCACGCTGATGGCGCACAACCCGAGCCCGGCCTTAGCCGCGTCGCCGGCGTCGGGCGGGTCGACGTGGTTGGAGAGGTAGATGGCCCCGCCGAGCACGGCGACGGTGGCCCACACGACCACCAGCACGGGAAGCAACCTCAACGCTATGTTGCGCAGTCTTGTCACAGCACCCCTCATGGTACACGATAGTCTCGGGCCGTCACGCGAACCGGCCCGCGTGGTAGCATCGCTATACTACCGTGGAGCGATAAACTACCCGGGTAGACGTCGTACGGAGCGGAGGTCGAAGAAAGATGACCGGATACACGAAGCGCAGGTTGTCCGGGGCCGCCCTTGGAAAGGTGGCGGAGCGTTTCAAGGCCCTCTCGGAGCCGATGAGGCTACGTCTCCTCTACGCCCTCATGGACGGCGAGAAGACCGTATCCGAACTCGTCGGGGAGACCGGGGGCGTTCAGGCGAACGTCTCCAAGCACCTGTCGGTGCTGCTCGACGCCGGTATCCTGGGCCGCAGAAAGCAAGGCACCAGCGCCTACTACCGGATAGTGGACGAGTCGATCTTCGAGCTCTGCGACCTCGTCTGCGGCTCGATCCACGACCGACTCGCAGCCGAACTCGCCGAATTCAGCGCAACGCCCCGAAGCTAGACCCAACCCCTGAAACGCCCCACGCAACCCAACCTCCTTGACAGCACTTTTTATCGTTGTATAACGATATAGTAGTATATACTCTGTTGGAGGTCAGAAGGATGGGCGGCATCAAGGTTCTCATGGGGGCGCTCGTTGGCGCTCTGGTCGTGTTGCTCTTGGTCGGCACTTTCTCCGGCGGCGGCATGATGGGCGGAGGCATGATGGGCGGCGGCGTGTTCGGGATGCTGTTCGGGCTCGTGTTCTGGATAGCGGTTCTGGCCCTGGTCGTCGCGCTAGGCGTCTGGATCGTCCGGCAGATTCAACGCCGATAGGTTTCGGAGAGGAATGGAGGAAACGATGGAGACGAAGAACTACGTGATCGCGCGGGACACAGACCTGCCGTTCGCGCAAGCGGTTGAGAAAGTCCGCGGGCTGCTCCAGGAAGCGGGCTACGGGATCCTCAGCGAGATAGACGTGAAGGCGAGGCT
>JACDFX010000276.1 GCA_013815575.1 Rubrobacter sp. | reverse complement strand
GATCACGATGCACGGGAACACGTCGGCGTCCGGGAAGATCGGGGCGTGCCCGAAGTCCACGATCTCCTCCATCGCCCCCGTCCGGGAGAAATAGCCCCGCAGGGGCTCGCCGTAGCCAGCCCGCAGCCACTTGTTGGTGACGATGTAGCCCATGCGCCCGCCGCGCCGCAGCCGCCGCAGGCCCTGCTGGTAGAAGTACACGTACAGGTCCGCGACGCCGTGGTAGGTCTCCGGGTACGCTTCTTTGAGGTACGGCTTGAGGTCTCCCAGGGCCTCCTGCCGGACGTAGGGCGGGTTGCCGACGACGGCGTCGAAGCCCGCCTCGTCTCCGAGCGGGCGTCCCCCACGGTCGAAGAAGACCTCTGGAAACTCCAGCTCCCAGTGGAAGAAGCGGTGCTCGCGGGCCGTCTTCTCCGCGTCGCGGAGCCAGGCGTCGAACTGCGGGGGCGCGGCTATGCCGCCGCGCGTGGCGTAGTCGGTGAGGGCTTTCCAGAGCGAGCGGTCCACCTCGATGCCGAAAGACGTGGCGGTGGCGAGGTCGGCGAGCCGGGCGTGGCGGCGGTTCAAGTCCTCGCGCAGCCGGGCGTAGAGGCGTTCCTGCTCCCTCACGTCCTCGACGGTGTCGGCGGGGGACTCTTCTATCAGCCAGATCGAACCGACCGCCGTGCTCACGCTGCGCCGGAAAGCGTCGTCCTCCAGCATCGAGAGCTGGGCACCGTCGTCTGCGGCCTTTTTCTTGCGCTTCTTCCTTCCGGCGGGCTGGAGGTCCGAGATGCGGGCGCCGACGAGGGAGTTCCCGGTACGCAGGTGATGGTCGAGGAACGAGAGCGGACGGTCGCGGGCCACGGTGGCGAGCCAGAGCGAGAGCTTGGCGAGGTCCACGGCGAGCGGGTTCGCGTCCACGCCGTAGACGCACGACTGGACCACCCGCCGCTTCCAGTACGCGAGCTCCGCCCCGGTGTCCGCCTCGGCGCTCGCCTCGACGCCGGCCTCCGCGCCCTCCGGCGGGACGCCGAGCTCGACCAGGAAGCGGGCGACATACTCGGTGACCTCGACCAGGAAGTGCCCGCTCCCCATCGAGGGATCGAGGACGTTCAGGGCCAAGACGCTCTCGACCTTCTCCGCAGCGGTCCTCACCCCCGCGACCGCCCCGCGCAGCATGGGCCCGACGGTGGCCTCGACGATGTACTTCACGACGAAGTCGGGGGTGTAGTAGCTGCCGGTGGCCCGGCGCTCGCCCCGGTCGTTCAGCAGGGCGACCGTCCAACCCGGCTCCTCCGGCTCGTCGAGGGCTTCGAGGTGGTATTCGAGGAGGCCCTCGTAGATCGTACCGAGGTGCCGCTCGGCGAGGTCCCGGTAGTCCACGAACTGCCCGTCCACCCGCGCGAGGCGGTCTATCGCCCTCTGGAGGTGCCCGTCGCCGACGGTGTATCTCTCCAGGAACGGGTGACGCTCGGGGTCGAAGAGGCCGCCGTTGAAGGTGGCGATGCCCAGAGGGGGGCTGCCCGCGTCGATAAACCCGAAGAGCTCTTTGAGGTCTTGCCAGAGCTTCGCGCTCGTGGGGAGGAGGACGCGGCCCTCGTCCAGCCCCGTGGCCACTTCGTGCTTGATCGCGTACAGTCCGTAAGTCTGGCGGTAAGAGGCGTTCTCGTTCACGGGCAGGAGGCTGCGGGACTCCGCGTAGAGGATGAACAGCAGCCGGTAGAGCACGATCAGGGAGTTGTCGTAGACCTCGCGCAGCGTATCGGCGTCCGACGCCAGGCCGTTCCTCGGGTGGTCCAGGAACCCCTGCGCCAGGTGCCGCAGAGCCTCATAGACCTGTACTTTGAGCGAGTCCCCGATGCTTCGGGCGTAGTCCGCGCTCTCCACGAGCAGCGCCCTCACGCCGAGGGGACCGTCCTCGAACGCCGCCCGCCGGAAGAAGGCGAAGAAATACAGGAACGCCTCCGCGTCGCCACCCTCGATCAAGGCGGGCAGGTCCACCTCGTAGAAGCGGTCCAGCTTGTGGGCGGTGTCGCGGTGGTAGAGCCGCCACATCCGCCCGTTGGTCAGGACGCCCCACTCCGTGCCGGCGTGACGCATGTAGAAGGAGATCTGGTAGGAAGGATTTTTGTTGGAGAAGTTGTCCCGGCTCCGGCCCTTGAGCGAGGCGTCCAGCGGCCTCTCCCAGAACTTCGCGTCCCCGACGGCGAAGGCGCCGCCGCGCAGAAGCGCGTCGGTGAGCGTCCGGTCCCTGTTGGCGTCCCGCGAGGCCGCGTCGCGGTAGAGCACGTAGTCCGGGCGTTTCGTACCCTCCGGCGTCTCCAGGGCCGGTTGCACCTCGAAGGTCCCCTCGTGCCCCAGGGCGCGCAGCACGGGCCGCACGAGGTCCTCCTCCGTCTGCGCCTCGTTCGCGCTCGGCGCGTAGGCGTCGAGAATGCGGGCCACGCTCTCCATCACCGGACGAGACTCCGCCACCAGACTCCGCCAGTCCGGGCGGGCGGGCAGCGTGATGTTCAGGAAGTGATCCGAGAACAGTCCGTGATTGTGATGGGGCTGCTCAGTGGGTGTTGGTCTCTCGGATGGCGGCATAAGAGTCTGATGGGTAGTCCATGAGTATTCCGCGTAACCCGCTGGTGTGGAGTAGAGCCGGGCTCTTTGGACGGACTTTCTCTGTCAGCTACCGGCCTCCCATACGGCCACATTGAAGAAGACACCCTCGGGGATGGACGCGAGATCCTTGTTGAACACGGCCCACCGCTGGCGATCAGGGTCGTACCTGACGCCGACCGGGTGGTTGTTATAGACACCGCCGCCTCCACCTGGGTTCCAGTTCTGCGTGACCGTGAGGACGGCGCCGGGATTACCGTTCGCGACAGGGTGGTCGAGGTAGGTGCTGTACTGATCTGTACTGGCGGGCGCAGCGCGGAAGACGGCGTTCTCGGGTGTCCGCAAGACCACGACGTTGAAGATAGTTCCCGGCGGTATCGGCGCGAGGTTCTGGTTGAAGATCGCCCACCTCTGCCGGTCGGGCTCGTACCAGACGCCGATGTTGCGGTCGTTGTAGGTGCCGTCTTCCTGATCCACGGCCGCCGTGACGAGCAGGACGGCGTTGGGATCCCCGTTGGCCGCCGGATCGTCGAGGTACGTGTAATCACCCTGGCTGTTCTCCGGGGTGGCGCGGTGGATGAACACCGACGCGATGGCAGGCCCGTCCGGAGTCCCTTCCGGGCCGGCGCTCTCGGAACCGGTCGTTGCCTCTGGCGTCGTGGAACCGGCGGAGGCGCTGGAATTTTCGGAGGCATCCGAGTTGTCCGCAGCGACATTCTCAGAAGATGTGGGCAGGTTCTGGTAAAAACGATAGACGAAGAATCCTTCGACCGCCAGGATCGCAACGACTGTGAACAACGCCGCTCCTCTAAGGATGTTCCTCAACACATATCTCCCGGCTTATAGCGGAAACTTCTGTTCCCGCCGGTTTTCACAGCCAACCGAGCGTCTTTAACTCTCTTTTCCGAGAGATTTGCTCGCCTTGGCCGTATGTTTACTCCAACCCTATATTAACCGTATATATACGGTTGGTGTGAGTTCTGAGATCACCAGCCCAACAAATCGGCGAGGGTCAACCGTGGACGAGCGGGTTGCCTGTTGAGCCAAATGCGGAAGTTATGCAACGCCATCCTCGCCGCCGGACGTGTCCGCAACCCACCCAGCTTATGAAGGCGCTCTCGTCAGAGGCCGAAGGTGTGGGTGGGGACGTGGGGCGAATTTGGCAGGGTCGTAGTAGGGTCGCCGTCCCGGTCCCATTCGCTCTGAGGATGAGCCTAGAATAGGAGCGTGATCCGCAACAGCAGGAAGACTTTCAAGAAGATGGCCGCTGGAGCGGCCCTGATCGGCGCGATGGGACTCGTCTACGCCCGCGAAATAGAGCCACGCTGGATCGAGGTGAAGTCCGTGGAGTTGACCCTGCCGCGGCTGGCGCCGGAGTTCGATGGCTACCGCATCGTCCAGATC
>JACDFX010000275.1 GCA_013815575.1 Rubrobacter sp. | reverse complement strand
TCCCCCTGATGGTCCTCGGGATGGGGCTCAGCACGAAGAGGGCCGTCTCGACGAGCCTCGCGGTCGTGATGTTCACCGGCATCGTCGGGGCCGCGGGCTACATAGCCACGGGCTTCCGCGACCCTGGACAGTTGCTGAGTTTACCGCCGCTGATCGTCGCGTCGATGATCGGGGCCCCCCTCGGCGTCCGCCTGCGGGACTGGATGCCCGAGGGCAAGCTGCGGGTCGGGTTCGGGGTCTTCATGGTGATCGTGGCCCTGCGGCTATTCTCGGAGGCGCTCGGCCTCTTCTAGCTGGCGCCGGAGTCTTTACGACGGTATCCCCCGGCGTGGGTTATTCTTAGTCTTCATGTCCGAAAAGCCGTACTACGAAGATGACCAATTCCGGACCTCGGGAGAGGAGCGCCGGACCCCCAAGAAAAAGGGCGGCGGCGCCATCGAGTACCTGGTCATCCTGCTCGTCTCCTTCGCGCTCGTCTTCGGCTTCGTACGGCCTTTCGTGGTCGAGGCGTTCTGGATCCCCTCCGGGAGCATGATCCCGACGCTCGAGATCAACGACCGGGTCCTCGTCAACAAGTTCATCTACCGCTTCACGGAGCCGAAACCCGGCGACGTCGTCGTCTTCAGCAGCGTCGACGATAGAAACACGGACCTCATCAAACGCGTCGTGGCCGTCGCCGGGGACAGGGTGGCCGTTCGCACCGGCCGCCTCTTTATCGACGGGAAACCACAGAGAGAGCCCTTCACGAACAAGAAGTTCCCCGACAGGAGCTTCTCCGCCCCGATTACGGTCCCCAAGGGCCACGTCTTTGTGATGGGGGACAACCGGGCCAACTCGTCTGACTCCCGCGTCTTCGGGCCCCTGCCGAAAAAGAATATAGAGGGCGAGGCCTTCCTGCGCTTCTGGCCGCTCGACAGGATCGGACCACTCTAGCCTTGAACAGAGATCGGGAGCCCCGACCCGGACGGTCCGGCACGCTCAGGTCCATCCTGGAGATACCGGTGATATTCCTGATCTCCTTCGCCCTCGTCTTCGGCTTCGTTCGCCCCGTAGTGGCGGCCCCGTTCTATGTCGGATCCGAGAGCATGGATCCCACGCTACACGGTTGCAAGGGATGCACCAACGACCGGCTGCTCATAAACAAACTCGCCTACGACATAAAAGCCCCGAAGCGCGGCGATATAGCCCTCTTCGATGACCAGCAAGGTGGTGAAAAGACCCTCATAAAACGCGTCGTCGGCATCCCCGGAGATGAGCTCGAACTGCGCAACGGAAAGCTCTCCGTAAACGGTGAACCCCTCCAAGAACCGTACGTAAAGAACGACCCCTGCAAGCCCGGATACCCGAAGACCTGCTCCTTCGGCCCCGTAACCGTTCCCGAGGACCACTACTTCATGATGGGCGACAACCGAACGAGGTCCACCGACTCCCGCTTCTTCGGCCCCGTCCCGGAAGACGACATCATCGGCGAAGCCCTCGTTCGATTCTGGCCTCCGGGCCGCGCCGGGGCACCGTGAGGCACAAGGTTTTGAGGTTCTAGGTTCTAAGGTTGAGGAGGGTGGCAGGCGTGCGCTCTTCCGGGTTTCTTGACAGGCTTGCGGGGCAAAACTCCGCCATCCGTCCCGAGGCTGCTGCCTAAAAGCCTAAAACCTAATCGACCACCTGTTCGGTGACGGTGCGGGGGTCGAAGTAGGCGCGGAAGCGGCTGACCTTGCCGTCTTCTATCTCCAGAAGGCTCACGCCGTCGTAGGAGACGTCCTTGCCGTTGGCGTCGCCTGAGGTGGTCCATTCTAGGGCGGCGTGGCCCGCGTCGTCGGCGAAGACGTTGCGGAACTCGCTCTTCATGCTCCCGAAGGTGTCGCGGTAGCTCGTCCAGAACTGGCGCAGGCCGTCGTGGCCTGAGAAGGTTTTCGGCACGGCGACGTTGCCCACGTCGCAATCCTCTGTGTGGATCTCGACCAGGGCCTCTACGTCCCTGTCCTCTTCGAGCTTCCACAAGGCTTCCACGAACCTGTCTGCCACTTTTTTGGACATGCGATTCCCCTCGTTCGGATTACGGTCTCAGGCGAGGGTAGTGCCTACCCGCGGGGGCGGGCTGTAAATCCGCACCCACGCGGGCCAGGGGCATCAGCCTCTGGGGACCTCTTCGACCTCGACGCGCTCGATCTCCTCGCCCGGCTCCCGGGCGCGCTGCGGGTCCCGCTCCTGAACGGAGTTCACCACGTCCATCCCCTCGACGACCTCGCCGAAGACCGCGTGCCTGTCGTCCAGCCACGGCGTCGCCACGTGCGTGAGAAAGAACTGCGAGCCGCCCGTGTTCGGCCCCGCGTTCGCCATCGACAGGACACCCGGTTTGTCGTGCCTGAGCTCCGGGTGGAACTCGTCCGGGATTCTGTATCCGGGGCCGCCGGTGCCGGTCCCCGTCGGGTCCCCACCCTGCACCATGAAGTCCTTTATGACCCGGTGGAAGGTCGTCCCATCGAAATACCCGTCCCGGGCGAGAAAGACGAAGTTGTTTACCGTCTCCGGCGCCTCCTCCGCGAAGAGCCGTATCCTCACGGTACCTTTACCCGTGACGAGGACCGCGTGGTAGTCGTAGCCCGGCTTGAGCGCCATCTCCGGCGGCCGGTCGTAGCTTTTCTGGGCCATGGGTTCTCCTCATTCGCCTTCCGAAGAGCCTATGCTACCGTATCGGCCGGCTGGTGTTGAGTAAGGGTGTTCATCCCATGCTGTCCGGCAGAAGGGTGAATCCCGAGCGGGACGCTGCCGTTCTGAGGCGCACGTCCAGGGAGACGAACCCGTGGCCTTTGGGCTGGGAACCGCACCAGATCAGGGCCGAAGCCAACTGCAGGGCGTCGGCGGCCCGCAGCGGGTGGGCAACGAGGTTCTGCACGGCGAGATCCCGCAAGCGGGCCGATGGTAAGACCTCCGTCCAACTCCCGGACAGATCGTTCAAAAGGTCCCTGGTCGCCCTCTCCCCTTCGGAATCGAGTGAGCCCTCCCTCGCACGGCGCGAGATAGCCGAGACGCACTCGACGCGCGTCGCCCACCAGACCACCATCTCCGTATCTTCTTCTAGGAATCCACGGACGGCGCCGGAGAGCGGCTCGCGAGAGATGAGGGGCATTATCGCCGAGGTATCCCAGAATCTCACCGTCTAGGGGCTCTCTTCACGTTCCTCCAGTGCGGCCTTTCTCAAGAGACTTTCGGGGTCGGCCGGACGTTCCTTGTCGAGAAAGCCTTCCGGTAGCCCGCCGGAGCCGAGCCGTATGAGACCTTCCCGCTCTAACGCCCCCAACCGCGCCTTCTCCAGCTCGTCATCAGGCTCGCCGCCAACGCCGACCGGGACGAGCCTGGCAATGGGCCTGCCCCTGTCCGTGACCAGAACCTCTTCTCCTGCCTTCACCCGCAGGAGGTATTCACTAAGCTTCGCCTTCAACTCTGCTATGCCCGCCGACTCCACCAGAGTACCTCCGCTCTAACACATGACTATTATGGTCAAGTATAGCGTGGAAGGCTTCCGCGCGGTCCCTACAGCGCGTAGTCGCCGGTATGCGCCTCCTCCAGGTAGCGGGCGAGGAGGGTTATGGCGGCCTGGACGTCCTCCGCGTTGACCATCTCGTTCGGGGTGTGAACGTAGCGGCAGGGGATGGAGAGGGTGATGGCCGGGATGCCGCCGTGCAGGCGCTGGACGCCGCCGGCGTCGGTGCCGCCGAAGGGGAGTATCTCCATCTGGTACGGGATATCCTCGCGCTCGGCGATGGAGCGGAAGTGCTCGACGAGCTTGGGGTGGCTTATGGAGTAACCGTCCATGATCTTGAGCGCCACGCCCTTGCCAAGGGCGCTGATCTCGTTCTCGTTCCCCCCGCCTGGTATGTCCATCGCCAGCGTCACGTCGAGCGCCACGACGACGGTCGGTTCCAGCGCCGACCCGCTCGCCGCCGCGCCCCGCAAGCCCACCTCCTCCTGCGAGGTCGCCGCAGCGTACACGGTCGCC
>JACDFX010000274.1 GCA_013815575.1 Rubrobacter sp. | reverse complement strand
CGCCTCGGCCTCCGGGCCGCCCGAAACGGCGGCGTGCGTCTCGGGGTTGAACTCGACGGTCTCCTTGCGGCGGCGCAGGGTGTCGATGCCGAGGTTGTTGGCGATGGCGAGCAGCCAGGTCTTGAAACGATACTCCGGGTTGAAGGTCTCGAGCCTGTCGTAGGACCGCAGGAAAGTCTCCTGCACGAGGTCTTCGACGGAGATCTCACGTTTGGCGTAAGGGTAGAGCACTTTCCCGACGAGCCGCTCGTACCGGCGCACGAGCTCCTCGTAGGAACGCACGTCGCCCGCGAGCGTCCTCGTGACGAGCTCGTTGTCCTCCAGCCCGGCACGCCGAACCGAGAGGCCCTTGAGCCTCGCCCGCCAACCCCCTACCGCCACAGCAGATGCGTAATCCATATCGAAATGAGTATACGCCCCCGACCCGGGAAAGTTTCCGACGGGCCCACGCCGGTTACGGAAAATACGCAAGGGCGAAGCGACGCCGACTACGGAAGACCTGATGTCGACGCGCGCGCCGACGTCGGGCCTTTCCGGAGCTGGAAGCTAGATCGAGGTCTGTCCGTCGACGCTGAGGCCGGAGAGCCTGGAGGCGTGCTCCGTGAGGGTGGTCCGGTCGAGGATCGCTATACGGCGGTTGCGGTTCTCTATGACGCCCTCGCGCTGGAACTCGCTCATCACCTTGGAGACGGCCTCCCTGGTGGAGGCGATCATGTTGGCCAGGTCCTGGTGCGTGAGCCTCACGTCTATGAGCGTGCCGCTCCCGTTCTCCCTGCCAAAGCGGTCCCCGAGGTTGCCGAGCAGCGTCGCCAGGCGCGTGGAGACCTCCCGGTGCAGCAGGCTCTCTATGACCTCGTCTGACTGCCTGAGCCTCTCGGAGAAAGAGGAGAAGAGCTTGAGCGCGAACGATGGGTCCCGCTTTATGACCATCTCGAGCGAGCTCTTCTGGATGCTGGCGACCCGCGCCTCGGTGACGGCCTCGGCGAACACGTTCTGCCAGCGACCCTCCACGAGGTTCAGCTTGCCGAAGATGCCGCCGTTCTTCAGGAGCGCGGTAGTCGCCTCCTTGAAGTCGCCGTAGATCTTGTACAGCCGCACGGTGCCGGTGAGGAGGAAGTAGAGCTGGTCGTCAGGGTCCCCCGGCGCAAAGATGGTGTCTTTGGGTGAGAACCTGCGCTCTACGGTCCTGAGGCCAACCTCCTCGAAATCATCGAGGCTAAACCCCTCGGGCGCGGTGGTTACGGCGAATGCCCCGGTGTTGTGGCTCAAAAGCATCTGGCTCTTCTACCTCTCTAACAGACCCCCTGCCCCCAACACTCCGTGCCGGGTGGCACTATTATACTCAAACATTCTAGCGCCTTACGACCGTCGAATGCATCTTTTGGTGTACTTTTTCGAGAATAGTTCCTGTAAGCGCTCTTATTCGGCCACTCAGGCGGCGGTCCTGCGCCACCGGAGTTCCACGCCCTGGCGCTTGGCGACGAAGAGGAGGTCGTCGCGCAGGGCGTCCACGTCCTTATCGTAGACGCTGACGATGCAGAAGCCGCAGTGCCGGTAGGCCCAGACGAACGGCGCCAGGTCCCCAACCACCTTCGATTCCGAACCCAGGCCCCAGGCGTCCGCCAGCTCCAGGCGTCCCTCCACCAGGTCCAGGGTGATGCGCCAGCCCTCGTCGGTCGGCACCTCGAAGTACCCTGGTAGGTGTCCCGCGGGGACCATGCCGTCCTCAAGGTCCTTCGCAAAAGACCTCTTGTGGGCCTCGGCGCCGGCGAGGTACTCGGTATCGTCCACCCGGCGCGGCGACCGGGGCGCGTACTTGCGATGCTCGGTAACTTTGACGCCTTCAGGAGGATAGAACCCCACGAAGGGCACCGGGGAGCGCCAGAGGTGCTGCACCACCCCAAGGGTGACGTTTCGCCGGGCCGCCGGCTTCCCGACCGACTCGGCGAAGCGCATCCCCGCGAGACGCATGTGGCGCGGCTCCCACGGATGGGGCTCACCCACCGTCCGGAGCCTGCGCCGCCTCTTCGTTATCCGACGAACGTCTTCCATAACGGGGATATTCTACAACCTGTTTGGGTGCCTCGCCCGCCCCTCTGGGCAAGAAAAAAGGCGGGACCCGGAGGTCCCGCCCCATTGATTAGAGAGCACTTCCTCTAGTCGCGGCTCAGGGCGAGCAGGTAGAGCAGTGTGAGCAGCGAGGTCAGGGCCGCGGCAATGTACGTGAAAGCCGCCGCGGTGAGCACCCGGCGGGTGCCGCCGGCCTCGGTGGCAGAGAGGATGCCGTAGCGGGTCAGCAGGCCGTAGGCCCGGGTGGAGGCGTTTATCTCGACCGGCAGGGTTACGACGTGAAAGGCCAGGACGCCGGCGAAGGCCACGACGGCGAGCTGGATAAACAGGCTGCCGATGCCCGTCGAGACACCAGTAATGATCGCCATAAAGAAGAGCGGGGTCCAGAGTTGCCCCCCGAAGTTAACGATCGGGACGAGCCCGGATCGCAGCTTCATGGGCGTGTAGCCCGTCGCGTCCTGTATGGCGTGCCCGACTTCGTGGGCGGCCACGCTGACGCCGGCGATGGTGCTGTCCCTGAAGTTGCTCTCAGAGAGCCTGATGACCTTGCTGCGAGGGTCGTAGTGGTCCGTAAGCGTCCCGGCAACCGGCTCGACGCGCACGTTTGTCAGGTTATTGCGGTCCAGAATCATGCGGGCCGCCTGGGCCCCGGTCAGGCCGCTGTTGCTCCTCTGCTTGGAATACTTCTTGTAAGAGCTCCTGACCCAGAGCGCCGCGGCGCCCGAGATTAAAGCCCCCACGATCATAACTATTATGTAACCGAAACCGATGCCACCGAACAACGCTTGTTCCTCCTAGGGAAGATTTACTGCCCATATTCTACTACACGGATGTACGCCGGAACGGCCCGCGAGTTGCAAAAAACGGCCAGTCAAAGCGACAAAAACGGGGCGGAGGAAGTCTTTCCCCTCGCCCCGTCGTAGGGTACGGTCGTGTCCGGCCGGCGCTACTGGCGGGCCGCCTTGAGGTCGTCTACGACCGAGGGGTCGGCCAGGGTCGAGGTATCCCCGAGGTCCTCCTCGCCCTCGGCGACGCCGCGGAGGACGCGGCGCATGATCTTGCCGCTGCGGGTCTTCGGCAGGTCGGGGGTGAAGATGATCTCCTCCGGCCTCGCGTGGGGCCCGATGCCCTTCCTCACCTGGTTGATGAGCTCCTTGATGAGCTCGTCGGAGCCCTCGCGGTCGCCTTCGAGGATGACGTAGGCGACGATGGCCTGGCCCTTGGCCTCGTCGTTGCGCCCTATGACGGCGGCCTCGGCGACGGCTTCATGGGAGACGAGCGCGCTCTCGATCTCCATCGTGCCGATGCGGTGCCCGGAGACGTTCATCACGTCGTCTATCCTGCCGGTGATGGTGTAGTAGCCGTCCTCGTCGCGCTCGGCCCCGTCCTCGACAAAGTACTTGTCGCCGAGCCTCTCCCAGTAGGTCTTGCGGAAGCGCTCGGGGTCCTTGTAGATCGTGCGGAGCATGCCGGGCCAGGGCCTGGTGATGACCAGGTTGCCCTTGCCGGCGCCCTCGATGGGGTTGTCTTCCTCGTCGTAGATGTCCACGGAGATTCCGGGGAAGGGACGGGTGGCGCTGCCTGGCTTGGTCGTCGTGAGGCCGGGAAGCGGCGAGATCATGATGCCCCCCGTCTCCGTTTGCCACCAGGTATCAACGATCGGGCAGCGGCCCTTGCCGACGTTGTCGTGGTACCACTCCCAGGCCCGCGGGTTGATGGGCTCGCCGACGGTCCCGAGCAGGCGCAGGCTGGAGAGGTCGTGCTTCTCCAGGGGCTCCGTGCCCTGTTTCATGAAGGCCCGGATCACGGTCGGCGCCGAGTAGTAGATCGTTACCCCGTGGCGCTCGATGAGCTCCCAGTGGCGGTCGGGACCAGGGTAGCTGGGCGTCCCCTCGAACTGGACGGTCGTCGCCCCGTTGGAGAGGGGACCATAGACG
>JACDFX010000273.1 GCA_013815575.1 Rubrobacter sp. | reverse complement strand
GAGCACCCTCCGTCCTGAAGGCGCGGCTCTCATCGCCCTCCCCCCGGCTCCCGGCGCCACAGGCTCGCGTGCGCGGGTTGCATCGTCTCGTTGACCACCGAGACCAGGTCCTCACTCAACGCTTCCAGGTCCGTCTCCTCGCGCAGCCTAACGGAGAACACCTCGACGGTCCTTGCCGCGTCGTACTTTCTCCGGTAGAAGCGCCTATCTATGAGCTCCTGGATGCGCCGCCGCAGCGGGGTAAACAGGGCGGCGATCACCAGGGTCGAAGCCACAACGGCAAGTTGCGACTGCTGTTCCTGGCCGGTCAGGAAGCGGAAGCCGAACTGGGTGATCGCCACACCCCCGAGGTAGACCGCCGCCAGCGATGCCGTTAGCAGACCGTAAACCAACGTGCGGTTGATGACGACGTCTATGTCAAAGAGGCGGTGCTTGAGGATGGCGACGCCGGCAGCCGCGGGGACGAGCGGCAACAGGATCACGAGCAAGCGGCCATCACCGAGGATGAGGACGCTCGACGGAGCGACCAGCGAGAACAGCGAGACGGCGTAGACGAACCACTTGAGCTGTTGACGCTCGACCCCGGCGGCCCGGCGCAGCCGCAGCACGAGCGAGACGGCCGACAGCGCAAGTAGGCCGAAATTGCAGACTAGAAAGACCCCAAAAGCTACATCCACGACAAAGTATCCCGGTAGCCGGAATGGAGGTTCGGCGTATGGGAAGAACTCCCCGAACAGCGGTCCCCAGAGCAGGCCCAGCACCCCGCCCATGAAGTAGTTTGCGGCGGCGATCCAGGCCACAGGTCGCCAGCGCGCGGAGGGCAAGCGTCCGTCCGGGAACAGGAGAAAGGCGAACACGAAAAAGCCAAAGGCGGGGTGCCAGATCCCGGACGACAGCCACGCTACCCAGTCGCCGCCCGGCAGAGAACCGGGGTGCTCGACGAGCGCGTAGGAGGCGTACCGATCCCCGAAGGAGACGAAGGCCGCCACGACCGCGAACACGAGGAAGAGCCAGCCTATATGGTTGTGGGGCTGCCTGGAGGCGACCAGCGCACCCACGACCGCGAACGGCGCGGCGACCAAGGCAAACGTCAAGTAGAGGCCCATGTCCGGCGACCAGAGGGTCAAGCCCAGCGCCAGAATCAGCAGCGCCAACGCGAACAGGGACCAGGCCAGCCACGAGTAGAGGCGGTCAGACATATCGTTCTCACTTTTCGCGAGGCACCGGCTTCCGTAGCCACAGCGAGGCGTGCGCCGGTTGCACCGTCCGCCGGACGACCGTTACGAGATTCTCGCCCAGATGGTCGAGCTCCGTCTCATCGCGTAGTTTGGCCCCGAAAGACGCGAGCGTTCTCTGCGCGTCGTACTTGCCGCGGTAGAAGCGGCGGTCTATGAGGGCCTGGATGCGCCGCCGCAGAGGGCCGAAGAGCGCGGCGATGGCGAGCGTCGAGGCCACGACCGCGAGCTGCGAGGTCTCTCCGGTGAGCGCCCGGAAGAGATACTGCAAGGAGAACACGCTGCCCACGTACACGAGGACCAGCACAGCCGTCAGCGCCACGTAGACGAGGGTTCGGTTGATGATCCTGTCTATATCGTAGAGGCGGTACTTGAGGATCGCGACGGCCGCCGAAGCGGGGAGGCCGAGAAAGCCGAGCGTCCAGAGGAGTCGACCGAGCACCTCGAAGGCCGCCGGGGCAAGCATGCCGAGGAGCAAGGGCGTCGTGAACCCCACTGTAGCAGCGTAGGTAAACCACTTGAGCTGCAGCCGCTCCTCGCCGCGGGAGCGATAGAAGCGCAGGATCAGGGAGAGGATCACCGCGACGACGCAGGCGAGAACCCCGAGCCCTCCGGCGGCCAGGACCGATCCTGGCAGCGTCGCTCCCTCGACACCGAACGGGTTACTGGCGGAGGAAAACTCCGCGAGAGGGCCGGGGCTCAACGCGACGATTACCAGAGAGACCGCGATGAAAACTCCGATGGCCCAGGCCAGCGGTCGCCAGCGGCGCGAGGGAAGCGTCCCGTCGGGGAACAGTAGTACGAGGAACAAGATGGAGACCACGAACGAGTTCTGGGCCAGGGTGGCGAACCACGCCGCGAGGGCGCCCCCCGGCAGCGTCGGATCGTCCGGGGCGAGCGCCACCGTCGCGTACTGCCCGGAGAACATGTTCACGCCGCCGAGGACGCCGGCAGCGAGGAAGATCCAACCTATGACGTTGCCTGGACGTTTGGAGGCGATCAGGGCGCCCAAAGTTGCGAAGGTCGGGGTGATGATCGTCGATGTGACCTCGTAGATAGGGACCTCCGGACGGTTTGCCAGACCGAGGACGAGCGCTCCAGCCACGAGCGAGATCGTGACCGTCCACCCCGCCCGGGCGAGGTTGCGGGCCCTCATCGCGACCCTTCTCGTTCCCTGAGCCAGAGGGAGGCATGCACGGGCGCCACCGTCGTCCCTACCACCGCCAGCAGCTCGCCGCCCAGCCCATCCAGGTCCGTCTCCTTGCGCAGTCTGGTAGAGAAAGCTTCGAGGGTCTTTCTTGCGTTGTATTTTCTCCTGTAGAAGCGACGGTCTATGAAGCGCTGCACCCTCCTCCTTAGCGGCCCGAACAGCGCGGCGATCAGGAGTGTGGAGGCCACGACCGCGAGCTGGTTACCCTCTCCCGTCAGCGGCGAGAGCAGCCGTTGAAGCCCCGCCACGCCCCCAGAATAGACGAGCGCGAGCGTCGCGGTGAGCGTAGTGTAGACCAGGGTGCGGTTGATTATCCCGTCTATATCGTAGAGGCGGTACCTCAAGACGGCGAAGCCCACCGCGATCGGGACTCCCCCGAAGCTCAGCAGCACCACGGAAAACAGCAGTTCGAACCAGGGCGGTGGGGTCTCCGCGCTACCCCAGGTCTCCGGTTCAAAGACAACGAAGATGAGCCCACTCACCATGGCGATCACGAACCCCAGGCCCACGAACGAGGCGGCGAAGGCTATCCACTTGATCTGCTGGCGCTCCTCGCCTCTGGAGCGCCTGTAGCGCAAGACCAGGCTGAGCGTCGAGGCCAGGATGCACAGGAGGAACAGCGCCAAAACGGCGTTCGTCGCGTCCGCAACCCAGGGTTGTCCCTCGAGCCCGAACGGGTTGCGTACCCCACCCAGGTCCGCGATCGGCCCTGGGGTGAGCCCCTCGGTGACGCTGAGCAACACGATCACGGCCCCGGAGAGCCAGAACAGAGGACGCCATCTCCTCGACAGGAGCCTCCCGTCGGGGAAAAGCAGGGTCAGGTAGATCACGAGTAGCCCCACCGTGGGTACCCACAGCCATAAGCTCAACCCGGCGATCCCCACTGGGAACGGGATCGAGCCGGGCCTGTCGAGGCCGTACACGCTGTAGTAGTCGAATAGGCCGAGAAGCACCCACAAGAGGCCGTCCGCGAGGCAGATCCAACCAATAGGATTGTGGGGGCGCCTGGAGACGATCAGGGCTCCAACGACAGGGAAGGCAAGAAAGGGCACGGAGACCAGCAGGTCGAGGATGGTGCGGCTTGCGCCCAGGCTGCCTGGCACCTGCGCGGAACGGGCGAGGACATACAGCGTGAGGCCGGCGACGAATATGGCCCCGGAGAGACCGGCGAGGGACCAGGCCAGCCAGGACGCGACGCGGGCGCTCATCCGACCGCCTCGCCCCGTCCCGGTTCCCGGATCCACAACGAAACGTGCGCCGGACGCACCGTGTCGCGCACCACCCCGACGAGGTCGCCGCTCAGGTCCTCAAGGTCCGTCTCGTCGCGTAGCCTGTCGGAGAACACTTCGAGCGTCTTCGCCGCGTCGTATTTTTTCCGGTAGAAGCGCCGGTCTATGAACGACTGGGTGCGTCGTCTCAGCGGATTGAAGAGGGCGGCTATCCCCAGCGTGGAGGCGACGATCACGAGTTGGGAACTGCCGCCGTTCAGCGCGCGGAAGACGGACTGCAAGCTAACCACGCTCCCCACGTACACCACAACCAACGTCACCGTCAGCGCTCCGTAGACG
>JACDFX010000272.1 GCA_013815575.1 Rubrobacter sp. | reverse complement strand
GCACATGCCCCTGGCAGTCGTCCCGACCCCCATAGGCAACCTCGAAGACATCACCCTGCGTGCCCTCCGCTACCTGCGCGAGGCCGACCTCGTCGCCTGCGAGGACACCCGTCGCACCGGTCGCCTGCTAGCCCACTTCGAGATCAAGAAAGACCTTCTCCCGTACCACGAACACAACGAAGAGCGCCTGGCAACGGAGCTCGCCGAAAGAGCAAGGACGGAGCGCATAGCCCTAGTATCCGACGCCGGCACCCCGCTCGTCTCCGACCCCGGCTACCGCCTGGTCTCCGCCTGCATCGAGGCGGGCGTAAAGGTCGAGGTCCTGCCCGGCCCGTCAGCGCTCGTTACCGCGCTCGCCGTATCGGGCCTGCCGTCGGACGCCTTTGTTTTTCTCGGCTTTCTCCCGCGCAAGGGCCGGGAGCGGACGGAGCTAATGGCCCGCATCTTCGAAGAGCGATCCACCTTCGTGATCTACGAGTCCCCGCACCGGATCGCCAAGACGCTGACAGAGCTTCCCGCGGAGGCCCCGGTGGCGGTCTGCCGGGAGCTAACGAAGCTGCACGAGGAGGTCTATCGCGGGACCGCGGCGGAGGCGGCGGGGCATTTCTCCGGGTCCGTGAAAGGGGAGATCGTGGTGGTAGTGAGGGGCGGGATGACCACTACCAGGACCACCCTGGAAGACGCCGTAGAGAGGGCACGGGGGTACGTGGCCGGCGGCGAGAGCCCTTCACGGGCGGCGGCGCGGGCGGCCAGGGAGACGGGGTTCAAGAAGGGCGAGGTCTACGACCGGGTCGCGCGGGGTTAGCGGGTTGGAGGGGGAGATCCCGTACACCACCTGCTTTGTCCGGTGCGGAGAGTCTGTCCTGATGCTCCTCAGGAACAGGCCTCCGAACGCCGGGTTGTGGAACGGGGTTGGGGGCAAGATCTCGCCCGGCGAGACGCCGCTCGAATGTGTGAGACGGGAGGTGCTGGAAGAGGCGGGCATCGACCTGCGGAGATCCGGCGATGCGCGTTTCGGGGGTGTGGTGAGGTGGGCGTCCGGGGTGGACCCAACAGGCCCAAGCACGGGTATGTACGTGTTCGTCGCTGACCTGCAACACGGGCTGGCCCGGAAAGAGGTGCTAAGGACCCCGGAGGGGCTGCTGTCCTGGAAGCCCCTGGACTGGGTATGTGATACCGAAAACGAGGGCGTTGTCAGCAACATACCGTGTTTTCTGCCCGAGCTTCTCGAAGGGAAGGAACCGATCGAGTACCTCTGCGAGTACGTTGCCGGGAAGCTGGTGGGCCTTACGGCGAAACCTCTGTAGCATCGCGGGTTTGCGGCGCTCTGTATAATGCGGGCCGCTGATGTCTGTCGGGGGAGAGGGGATGGGCGATATGCTGGTGGATTCGCACACCCACCTTCTGCGGCTCGAGGTCTCGCCTGAGGCCGCGATGAAGGAGGCCGCGGAGGCCGGGGTCGGGGCGGTGGTGAACATTGGGACCGAGGTCGAGGACTCGCGGCTCGGGGCGGAGCTTGCGACCCGGTTGCCGAACGTGTACTCGACGGCCGGGATACACCCGCACAACGCGGGGACCTACACGGCGGCGGACCTTGAGGCGTTGGCGGATCTCGCGGAGTCGCCCGGGATCGTCGCCCTCGGCGAGGTGGGGTTGGATTACTACCGCTCCGAGTGGTCGGGGGACGTGCAGCGGGCCCTGTTCGAGGATGCGATCTCGCTTGCCAACGACACGCGGCTGCCGCTCGTGGTCCACTCCAGGCAGGCCTTCGCCGACACGATGGCCTGCCTGGGGAGCGCCCGCGTACCCGTCGTCCTCCACTGCTTCGAGGGCGGTGACCGCGAGGTCCGCGAGGCAACCGAACGCGGCTACTTCGTCGGCCTCGCCGGGAACATCACCTACAAGAACAACGAGACGGCAAGGGTGCTCCGCCTCATAAACCAGGACCGCATCCTCGTCGAGACGGACGCCCCCTACCTGAGCCCCCAGCCCGTGCGCGGCACGAAGAACGCGCCGAAGAACGTCGCCCACACGGCCGCCTTCGTCGCCGAACGCCTCGGCTTCGAGAACGACGAGTTCGCCACCCTCACCACCCGTAACGCCCGGAACTTCTACCGCCTGCCGCTCGAAGTGTGAAGGTTGGCGTGAGCGGGGGTGCCTGATCCCGGCAGGCCAAAGAAGAAGCTCGGCCAGCATTTCCTCAAGGACCCGAACACGGCCAGGATAGTAGCCTCCGGCGTCGCGGCGGGGGACGTGGTGCTGGAGATCGGCCCGGGACGCGGCTTCTTGACGACCTTCCTGGCCGAGAGGGCTAAGCTGGTCCACGCCGTCGAGTTGGACCCCGACGTGCTGCCCGCCCTGCGGGAGGCCGTGGGGCCGGCTGGCAACGTCCGCGTCCACGAGGGCGACGCGCTGCGCTTCGACTACTCGCACCTCGACCCCGCGCCGAACAAGATGGTCGCCAACCTCCCGTACAACGTCGCCTCGCCGCTGGTGCTGATGCTGCTGGAACGAATGGAGAACCTCGAAACCCTGAGGTTCATGGTGCAGTTGGAGGTGGCCCGCCGGATGGCGGCCGGGCGGGGGACGAAGGACTACGGCTCCTACGCCGTTCTCGTTGGTCTTCTCGCAGGGGTGAAGATTTTGCACAAGGTCCCGCCTACCGTCTTCGACCCGCCTCCCCGGGTACACTCCGCGGTCGTCGAGATGGGGCGGAGGGGGCCGCAGAGGGACTACGATCGGGTAAAGGACCTGGTTCTCGGCGCGTTCAGGAGCCGTCGCAAGCGGCTCGTCAACAACCTTCCGGAGCCGGCCCGCGCGGAGGCGCCGGGGGTCCTGGTCTCCCTCGGGTACGGCCCGGACGCGCGGGCTGAGGAGTTGTCCTCAGAGGACTTCGTAGCTCTCTACCGGGCGCTGTCGTGGGCGCTGTGAGGCACGAGATCCGGCTCAAGGCCTACGCCAAGGTCAACTTTGCCCTGGACGTGGTCGGGGTACGTCCGGACGGTTACCACGAGCTCCGAACGGTCATGCAGAGCATCTCGCTCGCCGACGAGGTGGTGGTGGAGCGTATCGGCGGCGGGTTCGAGTTGCGGGTCGAGCCGGAGAACCCCGGGATCGGGCTCCGGGAAGAGAACACGGCCTACCTGGCGTGGAAATTGCTCTGCGAGCTCCATGGCACAGTGTTGCCCGTCAGGGTGACGCTGCGCAAGAACGTGCCGGCCGGCGCGGGCCTCGGCGGGGGCTCGTCGGATGCGGCGGCGGTGCTGCGCGGCCTGGACGAACTTTTTGGTCTTGGTCTCTCCACGGAAGAGTCAAGGACGGCCGCCAGGAAGATCGGGGCGGACGTACCCTTCTGCCTCGGCGGCGGAACCGCGCTCGCGGAGGGCGTCGGGGAGACGTTGACCCCCGCCCCCGCGCCGCCGGACCACCGGCTGCTCGTCGTAAAGCCGACCCGAGGGGCCGATACCGGGAGGGTGTACCGGGCGTACGACACCGACCCCATCCGGAGCGGGAGCTCCGCCGACAACGTCCTGGGCGCTCTGCGCTCCAGGGACCTGGCCGCGCTCGCGGGGGCGCTCGGCAACGACCTCGCGCCGTTCACGAAAGAGGAGCTGCCGGAGGTGGCGGAGTTGGAGGGGAGGCTGCTAGAGGCGGGCGCGATCGGGGCCTCGATGACCGGCAGCGGGAGCGCCGTTTACGGTCTTTTCCGCGACGAAGAGGCCGCCGGGAGGGCGAGGGAGAAGGTCGGCGCCCCCTTTGCCGGCGTCTACGCGCCCGTGTCCCGCGGGTCCGAGGAGATCTAGCCTGGAAACAACGTTCCCGGTCTCGGTGAAGGGCGTTCTCCTCGACCGCGGCAGGGCCGTCCTGCTCCGGAACGAACGCGGGGAGTGGGAACTTCCGGGCGGCAGGCTGGAGGCCGGCGAGACGCCGCAAGAGTGTGTGGTCCGCGAGGTTTTGGAGGAGTCGAACTTGAAGGTCCGGGTGGGGCCGCTGCTCGACGCGTGGGTCTTCGAGGTCGTGCC
>JACDFX010000271.1 GCA_013815575.1 Rubrobacter sp. | reverse complement strand
CGATTTGGGCGGGGACGGGGTCGTCTGGGTCGGTTATGTCGCGGGTCCAGTCTACGAAGACGGCGCCGGGGACGTGGGACTCGTCGTACTCCCCGCGGGCGGGTAGGTACTCGGCCCTCTGGCGTCCTCCGCCGATGTCGGTCTTTCTGACGTAACCCCGGATGTCCACGACGCGCAGGCCGGGGTCCTCCAGGTGGTCCTGCAACCAGCCGGTCTGGGCCAATGAGTCGAAGTCTTGCACGCTTCTACTCCTCTCCGAAGAGGGCGTGATCGCGGGCGAAGGCTTCGGCCAATTGCCTGGCCTTCTCAATGTCGTCCTTGCCGAGGCGGCCCTCTATGACCTCGCCCTGGAGGTAGTCTTTGAGCGGCTTGATCCAACGCCCCGGATCTCGTCCGAAGAGCCGCATGAGGTCGTTGCCGTCGAGCGGGCTCTCCAGCCTCTCGATGTTGTCCTCGCCCCTCACCTCGTCCACCCGATCCTTGAGGCTCTGCCAGGAGGCCTCGGCGACGCGCCGCCTACGGGGAGCGCTCCCCGTGATGTCCGCCCGGGCGAGCCCCAGCAGCAGATCCACATCAGCCAGCACCTTGTCGCCGCGGGCCAGGTACGTGTCCCTGACGAAGCGCCTGACCGCCGAGTCGCTCCACGGGTCGCGCCCAACCGCGTAACCCATCGGCCGCATGTGGTGGGCGACGAGGTGGGAGACGGCGTCGGTGTCGTCCTTCGGGTAGGCCAGGCGTTTCATGGCCCGGCGCGCGATAGCGGCGCCGACGTTCTCGTGGCCGTAGAAGTGGACTTTTTTCGGGACCGTGCGCCCGCCGCAGACCTCGCACTCGCCCTCTTCTGGTGTCTTCCGTGTGCTCTTCGCGCCGCAGTACGTGCAGCGGTGCTCGTAGACGAGGGTGCGGGGCTTGCCGATGTCGTGGAAAAAGGCGGCCTTGCGCAAGACGGGCGTGTCCTCGACGTTCTGGACCACGATCAGGGAATGCTCGAAGACGTCCTTGTGGTGGAACTCGGACTCCTGCTCAACGTCAACCGTCTCCATGAACTCGGGCACGATAAAAGGCATCAGGCCCAGGCGCACCAGGGCGCGCAGGCCCGCTGAGACGTTCTCCGAAACAAGAATCTTCTCGAACTCGTCCCGGATGCGCTCGGCGCTTATGCTCTCCAGCCAATGGGCGTTCTCCCGAATGGCCCTCTCGAGGTCCGTCGTGAGGGCGAAGGGCCTCTCGGGTTTGGAGAGCGTGGTCTCGAAGCGGACGGCGCGGAGCATCCGCAGGGGGTCGTCCCGCATCCGGTCAAGCGGATCACCGACGGGCCGGATCACACCGCTCTCCAGGTCCTTTCTGCCCTCGAAGGGGTCGGAGATCTCACCGGTAAGGGCGTCGGCCGCAACGGCGTTTATCGTGAAGTCCCGCCGGGCGAGGTCCTCGACCAGGCTGTCCCCGAAACGGACCTCAGGGTGCCGGCTCCCCTCTGTGTAGAGGTCGCTCCTGTAGGTCGTGACCTCCACCGCGTAGCCGCCGACCGTGGCGCCTATGGTCCCGAAGCGCTCACCGACGTCCCACAGGTGGTCAGCGAGCGGCCCGAGCACGCGCTTGATCTCCTTCGGCCGCGCCCCCGTCGTCGCGTCCGCGTCCAGCCCCGCCACCCCGAGCAGCCCGTCGCGCACGTACCCGCCAACCAGATACAGCTCGTGCCCCGCCTCCTGAAACGCCTCGCCGAGACGAAGTACGGGTTCAGGAACTTTCAGCTTTTTCACGTCGGCCATCATATCCGTCAGATTCTAGTACGCGCGGGGATGAGGATCACGTACGATGAGTGGTCAATCGGCGTCGGCCGGCAGAAGACGGAACGGTACACCCCGGGGACCCTGTAATACTCGGAAATGCCGCTCGTCCAGCGTTAGCAAGTCCAGGGTGCCGTGGCGATTCGCCAGCACGACGTTGGATGCGTCAGCCAGCCCAAGACCGAAATCCGCGTAACGCTCGATCACGCCCATTGCCTCAACCAGGTCCTGCTGCGAGAACGATTCCAGACGATACGTGCCTCGCGTCACTTCACCCAAAAGCGTAAGCTCATGCCCCTGTCCCAACCGGGTCAAGATCATGTAATCGAGTTCTGCCAGAACGAAAGGAGAGATGACTAACGGTCCACGCGCGGATTCGAGCGCCCTTCTAGAAGCGGCGTGATCTTCCTGCCTGCTGTCGATGGCGGCAAGCAGTCCGCTGCTATCGAGGACTACCGTCACTCGCCAAAGCCACGGAGTTCCTCGTCGAACCTTCTCGCCAGCGTAGGATCGTCACTGCGGAACAACGGCAGACGCGGCCTTGGGCTCTCAGAGCCTCGTACCAGATCTCCGACCGCCTCTCGTATAAGCTCCGCCTCGCTCTGACCCCTCTCCACCGCGACACGTCCTAACGCAGCTTTCAGATCTTCTGGCAAATAAACGGTAGTCTTCTTCATACCATACACTGTACCATATGTTGGGGAGCTGCTCGGAATCAGGCGGTGATGGCGGCTTCGCGGGAGTCAAAGATGTCGAAGAAGTCGTGGAAGCCGGTAACGGAGAAGATGCGGGCGACGGCGTCCGAGGGGGCTGCGAGGCGTAGGGATACGTCCCGTTTTCCGAGGGCGTCCTTGCAGCGGACGAGGGCGGAGAGGGCGGTCGAGTCCATAAAAGCGATGCCGCTCATGTCCACGACGACGGCCCCGACGCCGTTGTTCTCCGAGGCGCGTTCTATGGCGCCCTGGACCTTCGGGGAGGTGTGGAGGTCCATCTCGCCCCGGACGGCGACCACGGAGTAGTCGTCGGCGTGCTCGTCGATGCTGACCTCGAAGTCCGTGGCGATCCCCTCCCCTCTCTAGTCTAGGTCTGGCAAAGCCTACGGATATTAACCCAGTTGCCCCACGGGGTAAACCGCGATTTCTAAAGGGACGCCGGGTATTTTCTGCTAGTATTCGCGCGATGGAGGGGCGGGATCTCGGCGGGCGGGTGGCGGTCTTCGTGGACGGGGCGAACCTGTACCACTCGATCAAGAGCTACCACAAGGGCGTCCTGGACTACTCCCGACTCCTCGAAGCGGCCGTGGGCGACCGCAAGCTCCTGCGCGCGACCTTCTACATCGTGGAGAAGCAGGAACCGGATGACGACCAGAACACCAACTCGGCCCGCCCGTTCGTCTACAACCTCAACAAATTCGGCTACAAGGTTCGCTCCAAACCCCTCCAGGTCCACGAGACCATAACCCCCGACGGTGGCCGAACCGTCTCCCACAAGGGCGACTGGGACGTCGGCATAGTCGTGGACATGATGCGTCTCGCAGACCACGCTGACGACTACGTCCTCGTCTCCGGCGACGGCGACTACGTCGAGGCCGTCGAGTACCTCCAGGGCGAGAAGGGCCTGCGCGTAGAGGTCATAAGCGCCGCCCAGTGCACCTCGCGAGCGCTTCTGGACGTCTGCGATCGGCACACGGACCTGGCGGAGATACCGGAGTTGTTCCGGGAGAAGGCTTCAGGCCACAGGCTTCAGCCCTCAGGCTAATGCCCGGTGTATCGGGGCTCGTACTTCGTTACGTACCTGCAGCCTGAAACCTGCGAAGCTTACGGCTCCCCGATAACCCGCACCTCGGATTCCAACTCCACGCCCAGCTTCTCGCGGACCGTTCCGCGCACGAGCTCGATCAAGGCCAGGGCGTCCTCCGCCGTCCCGCCGCCGAGGTTTACGAGGTAGTTGGCGTGGACGGGCGAGACCTGGATGTTGCCTACCGAAACACCCTTGAGGCCGGCGGCCTCGATGACGCGGCCGGGGAAGTCCCCGGGGGGACGTTTGAAGGTGGAGCCGCAGCTCGGCTTGTTTGGGGAACCGTTCATGCGCTGCGCCCTGAACTCTTTTATGCGGGCCTTGAGCTTCTCCGCGTCGCCGGGTTCGAGGGTGTAGCCGGCCCGCAGGACGAGCCAGTCGGGATGCTCGTGGAGGATGCTCCGGCGGTAGGAGAGCTCGAGGTCCCCGTTCTCCATGCGGAAGATCTCACCGTTTTCGGCCCGGAAGATGTCGGCCC
>JACDFX010000270.1 GCA_013815575.1 Rubrobacter sp. | reverse complement strand
GCCTGGCACCTGAAACCTTTCTCAGGCTCTCTGGTACAGGTCGAGTTCGGCCTTCACGACCATGTTTTCGGTGTCGCGGCGGAGGTGGAAGCCGAGGCGTTCGCTAATGCGTTGCATGGGGCGGTTGTCGAGGAGGATCTCGGCCGTTATGCGGCGCAGGCCTTCGGCGCGGCCCACTTCGAGGATGCGGCCGACGAGGAGGGTGCCGAGGCCCCGGCGCTGGAAGCGGTCGCTCACGAGGACGGAGAACTCGGCCTCGCGGGGGACGGCGCCGTGACGGCTCAGGCGGGAGACGCCCATGATCTCGCGCTCCCCGGTCTCGGGGTTGGTTCGTTCGGCGACGAGGGCCATCTCGCGGTCGTAGTCTATAAAGCAGATACGCGTGAGGCGCTCGTGGGCCGTGCGTTGGTCGAGCTTCATCATGTGGAAGTAGCGCATGTAGACGCTTTGCTCGGAGAGCGACTCGTGGAACTTCACCATCAGGGGCTCGTCCTCGGGGCGGATGGGCCTGACCCTCACCCCGGCACCGTCCGAGGTCTCCTCATCCGAGACGTACTGGGTCGGGTAGGGACGGATGGCGGTGGTGGGGAGGTCCTCTTCGGCGGTCTCGGGGTCGTGCAGGACGATACGGGCGTCGAGGGCCGTGAGGCGTTCGGGGGAGGCCAGGAGCGGGTTTATGTCTAGCTCCTTGATCCAGGGCTGCTCTACGACGAGCTGGGAGAAGCGCACCAGCAGCTTCTCCAGGGCCCCTACGTCAACCGGCGCCCGGCCGCGCACGCCGCCAAGGGCCTCGAAGATGCGGGTCCTCTCCATCATGCGCCGGGCGAGCGTGGTGGTGAGCGGCGGGAGGGCCAGCGCCCTGTCCCTGTAGACTTCGACGAGCGAGCCGCCCGAGCCGAAGAGCAGCACGGGCCCGAACTGCGGGTCGAGGCTGCTGCCGATTATGAGCTCGTAGCCGTCGAGGTTCACCATCTGCTGCACCGCCGCCCCGCTGAAGTCCTCCGGACGGAAGTCCTCCTGGATGGACGAGCGCATCCCCTCGAAGGCCTGACGAACTCCTTCCGCGTCCTGCAGGTTCAAACGAACGCCGCCGACGTCGGTCTTGTGGGTGATGGTCTCCGAGTCGAGCTTGAGGACTACCGGGTAGCCCATGCGCTCCGCAACGCCGACTGCCTCCTCCGCGGTGCGGGCGACCTCCGTCTGGACCGTCGGGATGCCGTAGGCGGCGAGGACCTTTTTGGCCTCGAACTCGGTGAGAGTAGTGCGGCCCAAGTCGCGGACGCCGGCGATGATCTCCTCGACCGCTTCGCGGTCGGCGTCGGCCTCTTCGGCGGGTTCCGGGGTCTCGTAGATGCCGCGCAGGTTGTAGGTGTAGCGCCACATGTTGGTGAAGGCGCGGGCGGCGGTGTCGGGGAAGTCGAAGGTGGGGATGCCGGCGCCGTTCAGGACGGACTCGCCGGCGGCGACCTCCGTGCCGCCCATCCAGCTCGCGAGCACGGGCTTGCCGGTCCTGTTGGCGTAGGGGATGAGGCGCTCGGCGGTGGCGGTCGGGTCGGTCATGTCCTGGGGCGTGAGGACGACCAGCAGGCCGTCGCTCTCGGGGTCTTCGGCGGCGGTCTCAAGCGTCTTCGCGTAGCGCTCCGGGTCGGCGTCGCCGAGCACGTCCACGGGGTTGCCGTGACTCCAGGGGGCAGGGAGGAAGTCGTTGAGCTTCTCCATGGTCTGGGGTGAGATCTCCGCCAGGTCGCCGCCGCCGTTTATGAGGGCGTCCGTGGCGAGGACGCCGGGGCCGCCGGCGTTGGTCAGGATGGTGAGGCGCGGTCCGCGAGGACGGGGCTGCTTGCCGAGGACCTCGGCCATGGCGAAAAGCTCGGAAATTTCGCCGACGCGCAGCACGCCGCTGCGGGCGAAGGCCGCGTCCAGTACCTCGTCTGAGCCCGTGAGGGAGCCGGTGTGGGAGGCGGCGGCCTTGCCGGCGGCCTCGGTGCGGCCGGCCTTTATGACGATGATGGGCTTCGTCAGGGCGACCTCACGCGCGGCCGACAAGAACGAGCGGGCGTCGCCGACGGACTCCATGTAGACGACGATGCTCTTGGTCTTCGGGTCGTCGCCTAGGTAGTAGATCAGGTCCCCCCAGCCCACGTCCATCATGGTCCCGACGGAGACGATGCTCGAGAAGCCGACGTTCTCCTGGAAGCTCCTGTCTAGAATGGCCGTAAGCAACGCCCCGCTCTGGCTCAGGAAACCGACGCTCCCCTGCCGGGCCATCGAGCCCGCGAAGGTGGCGTTCAGGCCGGTGGTGGGGTTCATCACGCCGAGGCAGTTGGGGCCAACGATCCTCATCCTACCCTTGCGGGCCTCTTCGAGGACCTGCTCCTCCAACTCCATCCCCTCAGGGCCCGTCTCCCTGAAGCCGGCGGAGATGACGATGGCGCCCTCGACGCCGGCCTCGGCGCACTCGGCGATGATGCCAGGCACTGTCTGGGCCGGGGCCACTACCACGGCGAGGTCGACCTTCTGGGGCACCTCCGAGACCGAAGGGTAGGCCTTGATGCCGAGCACGTTCGGCCGCCTGGAGTTGACCGGAAAGACCGTGCCGCCGAAGGGGCTGGAGACGAGGTTCCACATGATCGTGCGCCCCACGCTCCCGGGCCGCTCCGTGGCCCCGATCACGGCCACCGTCTCGGGACGGAAGATCGCATCGAGCGTCCCACCCTCGTACCCCAACACGTCATGGGCCGGATCTCCGCCTCTGGATCTTTTCATCGCGCCTCCGTTTTCGTCGCGGTACTCGCGGCGTGCCTCTTGCACGCCTTCTCGCGAGGCTCATCGACTATATTCCTTCTGCACCTACTTTTGTAACATCGGGACTTACGGGGTGGCGTGAACCCGGCCACGGGCACCGCCGCGAACGTCCTTTGCCGAGAGCCTTCGAAGACGTTGCGCTTGGAGTAGGGGCGAAGCCGAAGCGTGTTACGTGGTTTGTTTGCGGACGATGTTCTCCAGGAGCGTGCGGTTCGGGATGCGGTGGAGGGTTCCGTCTTCGGAGCGGAGGGTTATGGAAGCGTAGCCGAGTTCTTCCACGGTACCTTCGACGTCCGTGACGGAGATGACGTCGCCTACTTCGGTGCCGTCCTGGACGTAGCGGCCGGCGGCTATATTTCCGGAGAGGAGGGCCAGGCCCTGGCCGAGGGCGAGGGCGGTAACGAGGCCGATGGTGGCGAGTATCACGACGGCGAGCAGCATGACGACGTAGGTCTCAAGGCCTAGCTGGCTCGCCGCTATGAGGGCTGTGACGGCGACTATGGTGGTGAAGACGATGCGGCGGAAGACGTTCTGGCCGCGCAGGCCTGAGCGCTCCGCCTCGCGGGCGACGAGCTCGGCGAGCCAACCGGCGCTCATGATGCCGGCCATGAGGATGACGAGGGCGACTAGCGCGCGGCCCGAGAGGTTGACGAGCTGGTCCATCGTGCTCTCCAGCGAGGAGAGGCCGAGGACGCTCAGGGATCCCGCCACCCCGGTCAGCATGACGCCCCAGAAGAGGACTATGCCGAGCAGGCGCGAGGGGCCGCCCTCGTAGCCGAGTTGCGAGAGGGAGTTGGCCGCGCCCGTCCTGTCGAAGAGGTCGTCGAGGCCGAGGCTCTCCAGAAAGCGGGAGAGGAGGCGCTGGAGGAGCAGGGCTGCGACGAGCGCTATGAGCAGCACCACCACGGCGCCCACGAGCCTCGGGACGAACTCGGCCAACGTGCCCATCAGGTCGGTCGTGGCTTGTGACACTAGATCCCTCCTCCGTAGCTCTCACGCGCCGTCTTGGGGCGCAGCCCCAAATAATAGACGAACGCGTCGAGGTACGAACGGCCCAGAGAGCCGAGGAAGACTTCGGCCCCGCGCATGAACGCCGAGACGTAGGCCCGCCGGACGGCGAAGCTTATGACGACCTCAGGGGCCTCCACGGGCTCGTTGCCTAAAGTGTTGAGCATGACGAGCATCCGGGCGTAGGACTCGGCCAGACGCCGGTAGTCCGCGCGCTCGAAGATGAGCCGCTCGGCCTCGCGGGCCTCCTCGCCCT
>JACDFX010000269.1 GCA_013815575.1 Rubrobacter sp. | reverse complement strand
TCTCTGCCCCGTTCCGCATCCGGCACCTGGATAAGGTTGTTCTCGCGGAGGAGGAGCCGGCGGGGCTTTCGAGCTTGCCGCCCGAGGTCGCCGAACGCTGGCGGGATCTCCGCGAAGCGCTGCACCAATGCGTCCGGCGCGAGGGCTACACGCGACCGGCGACCGTGTACGTCGAGGGGGTGGTCCCGGGTGTATGACGAGAACAAGCCGTCTAGAGGGGTGCTGCGCGAGGGGTGGCGGGGCGGCATTGTTCGCGGCGTGAGTACGATGACCATAATCAGGAGGGAATCTTCTTGACCCTGATCGGGCTTCGGTCGGTGGACAAGTTCTACGGCGGCCGGGCCGTGTTGCGCGGCCTGGAGATGTCCGTCCGGGAGGGTGCCAGGATCGGGCTTGTCGGCGCCAACGGCGCGGGCAAGTCCACGCTGCTGCGCCTGCTCGCCGGCCTGGAGCCCGCCGACGGGGGGGAGGTGGTCCGCCGGAGGGGCCTGCGCGTCGCCTTTCTCCCCCAGCATGTCGGGGCGGAGGCGCGTTCGCCGCTCGAGGTCATCCGCGCGGCCCGTCCAGAGCTCGCGCGGGTGAGGGAGGATCTGAAAGCCTGCGAAGAGCGCCTCGGGGCGCCCGAGGTAACTGCCGACCTGCGCAAGATGGAGCGGGTGCTGGAGCGCCACGGCCGGCTGCTGGAGCGCTTCACGGAGCTCGGCGGCAACGGCTTCGACGGGGAGGCCAGAGGATACCTGACGGATCTGGGCTTCGATGGGGAAGACGCGGACCGGCCGATGCGAGAGTTGAGCGGGGGCCAGCGCAAGCTCGCGGTGCTGGCAGCCTGCCTCGCGAAGCGGCCCGACGTACTGCTCCTGGACGAGCCTGAGGCCCACCTCGACGCGGCGCGTAGGGAGCGGCTGGAGGCACTCGTGCGGTCGTTCTCGGGTGCGGTCGTGGTCGTCTCCCACGACCGGTATTTGCTCGACGAGACGGCGACCGAGATCTCCGATCTAGAGAACGGGAAGACGAGGTTGTGGCCCGGCAACTACTCAGCCTACGCCCTGGCGCGGGAGTTGGAGCAGAAGCGCCAGCAGCAGTTGTACGTCACCCAGCAGAAAGAGATAGCCAGGCTGGAGGCGGCGATCCAGCGCTTCAAGCAGTGGGCGCACATCACCGAGGACGAGCGCCACGCGCGGCAGGCGAGAGTAAAGCGCCAGCAGATCGAACGCATGGACAAGGTCGAGAAGCCGGTCCTGGAACGGCGCAGGATCGGCCTGAGCTTCCGCGAGGGCGTCCGTGGCGGCCAGAAGGTCGTGGAGCTTCGCGACTTGTCCGTCGCCTTCGGGGACGAGCCCGTCCTGATCGGGGCCGACCTGACCGTCTCCCGCGGCGAGCGCGTCGGCGTCATCGGCCCCAACGGCGCCGGCAAGAGCGTGCTCGCGAAAGTCCTCGCCGGCAAACTCGCGCCGACCGAGGGGGAACGCTGGATCGGCCCCTCCATAACCCCCGGCTACCTCGCCCAGGACCACGACCCCGCCCCCGACGCGACACCCTTGAGCCTCGTGCGCGACACCAAACCCATATACGAAGGAGACGCGGTAAACCTCCTCGGCCGCTTCCTCTTCCGCTACGAGCAGGCCCGGTCCCCCGTAGACTCCCTCAGCGGCGGCGAACGCACCCGCCTGGAGTTCCTGTTGTTGATGCTCCGCGAACCAAACTTCCTCATCCTCGATGAGCCGACAAACCACCTCGACATAGCCTCGCTCGAAGTCCTCGAGTCCGAGCTTGAACGCTTCTCTGGCACCGTCGTCTTCGTCTCCCACGACCGCTACTTTCTTGACCGCATCTCGGATACGACCGTCGAGATCCGGGACGGCGAAGTCTTCCGTTACGGGGGCGGCTACAGCGACTGGCGAAACGCTTCGCGTTAGCCGGGGCGCCTTTCGAGCAGTATCGTAACGGGTCCGTCGTTTACGAGGCCCACGTCCATCATCGCGCCGAAGCGGCCCTTCTGCACGTGGACACCCGCCCCGCTCAACTCTTCGCAGAAGTGGTCGAAGAGCGGCTCCGCGACGTCCGGGGGCGCGGCTTCGACGAAGCTCGGGCGGCGGCCCTTTCTGGTGTCGCCGAGGAGGGTGAACTGGGAGACGGCGAGGATCTCGCCCCCGGCTTCGAGCACGCTGCGGTTCATCTTGCCCCCATCGTCGGCCATGACGCGCAGGCCGGAGATCTTGTTAGCGAGCCAGTCCGCCTCTGCCGCGCCGTCCCCGTGGGCGACGCCGACCAGGAGGAGCAGGCCTATTCCTATCTCGGAGATCTTCTCTTCGTCTACGGTGACGGAGGCTCTCTTGACCCTCTGCAGCACGATCTTCACCGGCTCTAGAGGGGTTGGCGGCCGGGATAGCCGGTTTCGATCTCGTGCCAGTAACCGACGTCCTCTTCGGGCGGGTGCCAGCACAGGAAGACGACCCGCCCGTCCCGCTCGTGCGGGAAGTCAAGCAGGCCCGTGTCCAGGTCCTTGAGCAGGACGCCGAGCTCCCGAATCGCCTCTATCGCCAGGTAGAGCCGGTACGCCTCGACGCCGTACTCGGAGCCCACGGGTCCGCCCCCGTTCGAGCCCGCAGCCCGCAGGATGGGCTCCATGTGCGGGGCCTTCACGCGCATGGCGTCGCGGTGGACGGAGACGTCCGCGAGGAGATCCTTGAGCTTCGGGAGGAGGTCGTTGGCCTCCTCGACGGTGAAGAGTTTCGGGAAGGCGGGTTGCACGCCTTAGGTGTCCGTTCCCTAGCGGCCGACGGCCAGGCGGTCTGCCAGCATGTTCGGGAGGCCGGCGGCCCGGATCCTGGTCTGCGCCTGCGCTATGTCGTACTCGACGAAGCGGTAGACGACCTGGCCCCCGTCCGCCAGCACGTACGAGGCGAACGTATCCCCGTCGCGCGGCTGCCCCACGGAGCCGGGGTTCACCAGATAAGGCCCGCCCGAGCGCAGGTCCAGCGTGTGCCCCCCGTTCATCGCGCCGTTCGGCGACGGGGCGACGGCCTTGACGTGCGTGTGACCGTAGAAGCAGACCGGCACGTTCGGGTACTCCTCCGTCAGCACGGCCAGGTTCTCCTCGGCGGAGATGCTGTTGATGATGTACTCGTCCGGGTCGCGCACCGAGCCGTGGACGAAGAGGGCCTCGCGCGTCTGCATCATGCGCGGCCTGGAGCGCAGGAACTCGGCGTTCTCCTCGCTCAACTGCTCGCGCGTCCACATCACGGCGGCGGCGGCCACCGGGTTGAACCAGTTCAGGTCGGTAGAGAGGTCCGTCACGGCGAGGTCGTGGTTGCCCGTGATCGTGGGCATTTCCAGCTTCCTAACGGCGTCGCAGCACTCGTTCGGGCTCGCCCCGTACCCAATAACGTCCCCCAGGCAGTACACCGTCTCGACGCCTTCGGGCATGTCCCGGAGGACGGCTTCGAGCGCCTCGTAGTTCCCGTGGATGTCAGAGATCACCGCGTACATATCGGGTGCGGCGTAGTTTATACATCGCACGCACGATTGCAAACGCCCGAAAGCCCGATTGAAGCAGGGGGTCCGGTAGGGTAACATCCCCTGGCGGTTCTCAATACGCGGGCCCGTAGCTCAGGGGATAGAGCATCGGTTTCCGGTGCCGTGTGTCGCAGGTTCGAATCCTGCCGGGCCCGCTTTTCTGTGCGTTGCCTTCTGCCGGACGAATACTAGCGTGGCCTCCACGAAGATCCGCAATCGCCACTCCCTCCTGATCCTCCATCCAGTAGCGTGCCTCGTCGTCCCGTCCTTTGCGCTAGTGAAATGGCAAACGATTCTTGTCGAGCGTACCGCACATTGGCCCCGAAGTGTGGTAGCTTAAACTGCCATTCGTTTTGGAGTGTCCGACCGGAAGCTGGGCGGGGGTGTGGCGCGATGATCGGGGTGTGCGTAGACTGCGCGGCGTGAGGCACGGACCTGTTCAAACTCGAGGTGGATAAGCGAACTCCCCGTATGGAGGAGGTTCGCCGAGAGATATCCGGGCCCGCTTCCCGGTTCGTTGGCTTTCCGCCAGCCCGAAGCCGCATTTGCAGGGCCG
>JACDFX010000268.1 GCA_013815575.1 Rubrobacter sp. | reverse complement strand
AGCCTGCCGCTCGAAGAGCGCGAGGTCCTCCTCGAAAGAACGCCCGACCACGGATGGGCCGCGACCCCGTAGTAGCCCGCCACGCTCGGACTTCCAGCGGCCGACGTTGGTGACCTGCGTCTTCTCCCCATCCTGATGCAACATCTCGTCTCTCCGATCTTCGCCATTTCATTTGTTTCACGATTATTAAACGAGGGGTGCGCAGAGGTCGGGTGGAAAATACATGGCCAGGAGATCAGAGCCCTTGATCTTCGCGTCGTATCGGGAGATTCGGGGCGCCGCGCACTCTGCGCCGAACGAATCCTACGTTCCGCGCGCCGCCCACAGCGGGCCGCTCTGGAACCGAGGGCGCTTCGCGTCGCCCTCGGGTTCACCTATCCAGCTCCCCCACGCCGCCAATTCCTCCAACGGAAAGGGAATGGCCGCATTCTCGGGGGAACTCTCGATGGGCCACTCCGCGCGGTACAGCCAGAGTGAGGCGTGGCCCCCGAAGCGCTCGCGCAGCCGCACGGCCTCCTCATGGTGGGCGTGCGCCGGGTTTGTGGCGACCTTAGCGGCCCGGTTCTCCCGGCCCGGTAGGCAGGAATGTCCAGGCGACAAAGTCGTTGGCGATCATCGCAGGTAGTTCCGCTTGAGCCAGGTCACCGAGTCGCGCAGGAAACCCTCCCCGCGCGTCCGGTGGCCCTTGGGTCCGGCACGCAGTTCCAGGGCCCTGTTGATGGCGGCCACCCTCTGCAGGGCGTCGAAGGCGCCGAGGCGGCGTTCGTGGCCCGGGGGAAGGCCCCGCACGCTATCGTAGCCCGCGAAGAGAGCCTCCCGGACCCGCCCTTCCACCAGCTCGGGGGGGCGCCCGGCACGACGCCACCGGGGTCGGAGGGCACGCAGCACGACCGAAAGGTCGAAGAGGTAGTACCCGAGGCCGCACTGGTCGAAGTCCGTCACCCCAACCGCCTCCTTGGGAGCCGCGCCGGGCCCCCCGAACAGGAGGTTCTTGAGGGTAAGGTCGCGGTGTATAGGCCCGAAGGCCCCGCTCCCTTGCCCAAGACCCTCCAGGTCCTCACGCACCCGCCTGCCCACCTCGCAGAGGACGGCCATCTCCTCCGCGGAGTAGAACGCTTCGCCCTCCTGCCACAGAGGGGCCGACGACCCGAACGGCCAGCTCCAATCCCAGCGGGGGAGCGCGGAAGCGTCGGGAGGGCCGTAGCGCTCGGCGTGGTCGTGCAGCCCCGCCGCCAGGCGGCCGACCCGCGAGAGGTCAGCGGCGGTCGGGTCTTCCCTGGTTTCGCCCGGCACCCAGCGCAGCAGCGCAAAGCGCCGTGGCGGGTGGTCCGGACGGTAGAGCTCCCCGTGCCGGGCTGACACCCGCCGCAGCAGGGCGCGGAGTGGCGGCAGGTCGGCGAAGGAGACCTCGCCGACCAGCGAGCCGTCAGGCAGGGGCACCGGCTCGGGCACCGCGAGGTCCGTCTCGCGGCGCAAGGCCGACAACCACAAGAGCTGCGCGCGCAACGTCTCCGGGGAACGCAGCCCCGGACCCGTGCGGTGTCTGGGATCCGAATGCTCCCCTTCCCCGACCTTCGGGGGCGCCCCGTATGTCTTCAGGGCGAAGCGGCCGCGAGAGGGGGACTCGACCAAAAAGACCTGCCTGAAACCGTGGCTCAGAGGGCGGAGCCGCGCGTCGCGCAGCCCGTAACGCCCGAGCGCCAGCTCGGCCATCGCCGCAGCGCGCCCGAAGCACGCCTTCTCCTCTAGTCCTTTGCCCACCACACGACCTATGATGGTGGCCAGGGGTTAAAGACAGATTAAACGCGCATTGTAAACCTCCAATGTTTACGCTGGCGGCCGTGTGCGGGACCAGGATCGCCTTCAGGTGCTCCATACTCGGGATGGGCCCGGTACCACCGGCGTTTCTTACCGTCGTTGTAGCCCCTTCCCGGCGTACGTGCGGGGGAGCAGGTGACGCTCCCCGTGCGCGTCGAGGCCCACGAGGTAGCGGACCGTGATGCGGTCCGAGCGCTTCAGCGAGAACATCTGGTAGTAGTAGAGTGGGAAACCGTCCTTCGGCTGCTCACGCCAGTTCTGTACCACGGGCGGGAGCACGGACCCGATCAGGAGTCCGGTAAGTGCGCGCTCGCCCGTCAGAAGATGATTAATCCAGATGAGTTCGAACCCTTTCCGGAGGGCCGGCGCAAACCGACCCTGAAAGGGCCGCCCCGTGTGGGACGGCCCTCTCGCTAACCCCGAAGGATCAGATCAAGCTAGACCCTCGTGCACTGGCCTTCCTTGTCGCCGGCGGTGTTGCCGGAGCCGACCGGGGCCGGGTTGTTCGACTGGCACTGGAGGTTCTCGGCGATCCTGTTGTTCTGGATCACGAGCCCGCCCTTGTTCTGGTTGGCCTGGAAGTTGGCGAGGATGGTGTTGCCCCGCGCCACCATGCGGGCCTCGTTGGAGAAGAACTGCAGGTCGCCGTTGATCCTGGAGTTCAGGACGTTGCCGCCGCCGCCGTCGAGCCCATTCTCGAGCTGCACGCTGCCGACCACGACCGAGTTCTCCCTGAGGAAGATGGTCCTGAAGCCCTCGCTCTGGACGTTGCCCTTGACCCTGATGCCGTTGGCGAAGAGCTTCGCGTTCCGCTCGACCTTAACGGTCCCCTCGACCCTCGTCCCGTTCAACGTACACGACGCGCCCTGCGGCACCCGCACGTTGTCCACCGTCGCCCCGCCTATCGTACCCCGGCACACCCGCTCCTCGGCCTGCGCCACCGAAGCCGCCATCAGCAGCGCCGTTAGGCCCATAACCAGCGCCATCATCCCCGTCAACGAAACCGACATAACCCTACTCGACATACCCTTACTCCTTTTCTCCGGCCCCGAACAGCCCTGCTGGCCCCCGGTAGCTCTCTGCCATACACCCCACAAGTGCGGGGCCTGGTCTGAAAAAATAGTTAAACGTGAAGGGATGAGAGCTTTCTAATGTGGGGGGCAAAAGAGAGAGGCCCCGCCGTCAACGGCGGGGCCTCTCGTTGAACGGGATTTTCCGTCGGGTCAATCGTCGCCGGTTGCGGGGCAGGGCGTGGCCGGGTTGGAGGCCTGGTCGACGCTCTCCACGAAGTCCGCGTACCCGCCGAGCCTGCCGCCATAGGTCGGGTCAGAGGTCGTCAGGGGGTTCCTGGTCATCTCGATAAAGCCCTTCACGCAGGCCGCGTCAGCGGTCGGCTTGGCGCTCTTGATCAGGGCCGCCTGCCCGGCCACGAACGGCGTCGCCATCGAAGTGCCGCTCCACATTGCGTAGCGGCTCGTCGGGAAGGGAGAATGGATGTCGGTGCCCGGGGCGGCCACCGTGACCCACCCGCCAAAGTTGGAGAAGTCGGACTTCTTCTTCTGACCGTCCACGGAGGCCACCGCTATGGCGCCCTCCTCGGCGGCGGGGAACTGCTGTATGGCGTTGGTGTCGTTGCCGGCGGCGGCGGCGAAGACCGTGTTGCCCGCGTCGTCATCGTCGTCCCCGATCAGGTCCCCCAGCAACTCCGTGTCCCGCGAGGAGCCCAGGCTCAGGTTCACCACGTCGGCGCCGTTGCGGACGGCGAACTTTATGGCCTTCGCGATCCCGAACGTCGTGCCCCGTCCCTCGGTGTCAAGCGCCCGGACGGGCATGATCTTGGCCTCCGGCGCCGCCAGCGCCACGATCCCAGCCACGTGCGTGCCGTGGCCGACCGTCTCGTCTCTCAAGCCGTCGAAGTCGTTGTCCTTACCGTCGCCCACGTCGCTGGGCGTCCGGTCCATGTCCACGAAGTCGTAGCCCGGCGTCAACTTTCCGAACAGTTCCCGGTGGCTGGGCTGCACGCCCGTGTCGATCACCGCGACCACCGTGCCGGCGCCCCGGTTGACCTCGTGCGCCTCCGCCAGGTTCAGGTTCGCGCCGTTGGTGGCGTACTGGGTGCGGTAAAGCGCGGATTCGGTGGAAGGTGTGGGGATACCACCGGGGTTTGCCCTGTGCCGCCTGCTGGCCTCCGGTAATCCGGCCCTGAAGTTCGGTTCGGCGTAGAGCACGCGAGGGTCGTTCCGCATCTGCGCCGCCAGCCTGGCC
>JACDFX010000267.1 GCA_013815575.1 Rubrobacter sp. | reverse complement strand
CCAGATCGGGACTATCAGATCCAGGGATCGCATCTTCTCATCGTCGAGGTAGGAGTCGAGGGTCGTCGAGATCTCGGCCTCGTAGCCGTTCTCTTCCAGAAACGGCGCGAAGATGGCGGCGCACTTCTCGGGCTCGTGGCCGGGCCAGCCGCCGCAGACGAAGAGCGCCTTTTTCATACGGCCTCCCTGCCGGCAACATCCACAAGCGAGACCTCGCGGTTCTCCTGGGCGGAGGCGTAGCAGGCGTCTATGACGCGGGCGCGGCGCAGGCCGTCCTCCCCGAACTGCCCGGCCCAGTCGCCGCTTCGGATGGTCTCGACGAAGCGCCGGACCACGGCGAGGTGCCCCTCGCGCGGCTCTATCTCGGGCAGGACCACGGCCGGTAGGCCCGCCACGTCGGTGTAGATGCGGACGGTGTCGCGGGTGCCGTAGTTCTTGACCTTCATCTCCGCGCCGCCGTCGGTGCCGTAGAGGGTAACGCCGAAGTCGTCGCTCGACTCGCGGTAGACGGCCCAGCCGGCCTCCAGGTTGAGCGTGGCGCCGCCGGAGAGGCGGATAAAGGCGGTCGCCAGGTCCTCGACCTCGTAGGGGCTGTCGCCCTGCATGAGGCCGAAGTCCGCCCGGCCGCCGCGCCCCCTGGGGCCGAGCTCGGCGTAGGTGGCGCAGCTCACGGTCTCGACCTCGGGCTCGCCCATCAGGTAGAGGGCCATGTCGATCATGTGAACGCCTAGGTCTATGAGGGGGCCGCCGCCGGCCATCTCCTTGCTGGTGAACCAGCCGCCCATGCCGGGGATGCCGTTGCGGCGCATCCAGGTAGCCTTGGCGTGGTAGATCCTGCCCAGGTTCCCTTCATCGACGTGCCGCTTGAGCGCCTGCACGTCCCCCCGCTCGCGCTGGGTGAACGCGATGTGAACCGCCCTGTCGGCCTCTGTGGCCGCCCGCACGATCCCCTCCGCCTCCGCCCCCGTGCGCGCCAGCGGCTTCTCGCAGAGCACGTGCTTGCCACCCTTGAGCGCCGCGATGGCTATGGGCGCGTGCAAGTGGTTCGGCGCCCCGATGCTCACCACGTCCAGGTCGTCGCGGGCGACGAGCTCCTCCCAACTCCTGTACAGGTTCCGCACCCCGTATAGCCCGCCGAGCTCCCGCAGCCGCCCTTCCTCCAGCCCGGCCAGGGCGACCGCCTCCACGTTCGGCATTTTCACGAAGTTCTTCAGGTGCTGCTCGCCGGCGTAGCCGAGGCCGACCACCCCGACGCGCAGGGGCTCCCGCAGGGGCTCCGCGGCCATACTCTCACTCTGCAAAAGGTTCTCCTCCATGGTTAGCGTTACCTAACTAAGGGGCTCAGCGTTGCCGTAGACGGGGGTGGCGCCCGGGGTTGGGGCCGCCCAGCGGACGGCGTTGCCTATGACGCGCAGCACGTCCGGGTTGTGGTAGGAAGGGTTCTCTTCGTGGCCTGGACGGAAGTAGAAGATGCGGCCGGCGCCGCGCCGGTAGCAGAGCCCGCTCCTGAAGACCTCCCCCCCGTCGAACCAGCTCACGAAGACGAGCTCGTCAGGCTCCGGGACGTCGAAGTGCTCCCCGTACATCTCCTCCTCGAGCTCTATGTACTCGCCGACGCCCTCGGCTATGGGGTGACCGGGGGCCACGACCCAGAGCCTCTCTTTAGCGTCGTGGCGCCACTTCAGGTCGCAGGTCGTGCCCATGAGCTTCTTGAAGATCTTGGAGAAGTGCCCGGAGTGGAGCACGATCAGGCCCATCCCGTTCAGGACCCGCTCGTGCACCCGCCCGACGACCTCGTCAGAGACCTCATCGTGGGCGATGTGGCCCCACCACAGGAGCACGTCCGTCGAGCCGAGGATCTCCTGCGTCAGCCCGTGCTCGGGCTCGTCCAGCGTGGCGGTTCGAACGTCGAAGCCTTTCTCGCCCAGGGCGTTGGCGAGAGTCGAGTGGAGTCCCTCCGGGTAGATCTTCGCGACCTCCTCGTTGTTCCTCTCGTGCCTATACTCGTTCCAGATCGTGACGCGCAACGCACCCTCCAACTAGATCCCCCCGTATTCCGGTCTCGTCCATCCGCCGCCCCCGGCGCTCCGCTCCACGGCGTCGAGGACCGCCTGGCAGCGGTAGGCGTCCTCGAAGTCCGGCGCCGGGCTCCTTCCGGTCTTTATGCCGTACATGAGGTCCTTCATGGTGTGTACGAACGTGTGCTCGTAGCCGATGATGTGACCCGGCGGCCACCACGCCCCCGCGTAGGGGTGCTCGGGCCCCGTCACGTTGACGGTGCGGAAGCCCTGCACGTCCGCGGCGTCGTCCACGAAGAACACTTCGAGCTCGTTCATCCGCTCCAGGTCGAAGGCGACGCTGCCTTTCGAGCCGTTGATCTCGAAGGCGTTCTTGTTGCGCCGGCCAGCCGCGAATCGCGTGGCCTCGAAGGTCCCCACAGCCCCGCTCTCGAAGCGCGCGAGAAAGGCCGCCGCATCGTCCACCGTAACCTCGCCCGTCTCCGCGCCACCCTCTTCCAGCGGGCGCTCCTTCACGAACGTCTCCATCATCCCGACGACCTCGGAGATGCCGCCGAGGAGGAACTGCGAGAGGTCGATGATGTGGGCCCCTATGTCCCCGAGGGCGCCAGAGCCGGCGAGCTCCTTCTTGAGGCGCCAGATCAGGGGAAACTGGGAATCCATGATGAAGTCTTGCAAATAGGTCGCCCGCCAGTGGCGGATGGTCCCGAGCCGCCCCTCGTCGACGAGCTTCTTCGCGAGCTGCACAGCCGGCGCCCTCCGGTAGTTGAAGCAGACGGTGTTGACGGTCCCGGACTCCCTGGCGGCCGTTACCATCTCCTTCGCCTCGGCGAGCGTGTTGGCGAGCGGCTTCTCGCAGATAACGTGTTTTCCGGCCTCTAGTGCGGCCAGCACGATCTCGCGGTGCGTGTTCCCCGGCGTCACCACGTCCACGAGCCCCACGTCGTCCCGCGCGATAAGCTCCCGGTAGTCCGTTTCGTAGGATTCCCAGCCCAAAGTGTCCGCGGCCTCCCTGACGCCCGCCTCGTCCCGGCCGCAGATGGCGGCCATGCGCGGCGCGGGGTCCACGTCGAAGAAGCGGGGGAGTTGGCGGTAGGCGTTGGAGTGGGCGCGGCCCATGAACTTGTAGCCGACGAGGCCAACCCCGATCTCGGCCATTACTCCTCCCTCGCGAACGCGGCGTCGAAGGCCACGGTGGAAGGCGCGAAGTCTATGCGGCGGGTAAAGGCCAGAGCTTCCGGCGCGCCCCAGTCGCGGTCCATTCCGGAGTCCTCCCACTCGATGGAGAGGGGACCCTCGTAACCCGTGCGGTTGAGCGCCCGGATGACGGACTCGAAGTCCACGTCGCCGTGGCCCGGCGAGACGAAGTCCCAACCTCGCTCGGCCTCCCCGAACTCCAGGTGCGAGGCGAGTATGGAGCGCCGTCCGTCCAGCGCCTTGCGGGAGTCTTTTACGTGGAAGTGGTAGATCCTATCGGCGAACTCCTCGATAAACCGCGACGAGTCGAGGAACTGGTGGGCGAAGTGGCTCGGGTCGAAGTTGAGGCCGAAGCCCTCGCGGTTATCTATTGCTCCGAGGGCCCGGCGCGTCGTCACGAAATCGTAGGCTATCTCCGTCGGGTGGACCTCCAGGCCCCACCTGACACCCTCCCGGTCGAACACGTCGATTATGGGGTTCCACCGCCCGGCGAAGTCCTCGTAACCCCGCTCTACGTCGGCGAAGTCGTTTGGCGGGAAGGAGTAGAGCCTGCTCCAGATGGAGGAGCCCGTGAACCCTTTGACCTGCGTCACCCCGAACTTCGCGGCGGCCCTAGCCGTGTCCTTCATTTTCTCGGCGGCCCGAGTCCTGACGCCTTCAGGGTCTCCGTCGCCCCAGACGTCGGGTGGGACGGTAGCCTGGTGGCGGGAGTCTATGGGGTCGCAGACGGCCTGGCCGACCAGGTGATTGCTTATGGCCCAGCAACTAAGGTTGTTCCGGCGCAGGATCTCCCACCTCCCCTCGACGTAGCCACTCTCGCCTAGCGCCCGGTCGACGTCGAAGTGGTCCCCCCAGCACGCGAGCTCCAGCCCG
>JACDFX010000266.1 GCA_013815575.1 Rubrobacter sp. | reverse complement strand
CAAGCGACCTCGCCCCGGCGGAACGCTCGCGAGCCCGGTTCATCACGTCGTTCACGACCGTGCGCCCGTCCTCGCGCTCGACGCGGCCCTGCTCGATCAAACCCTCCACGACCTCCTGAACCCGATCCCGCGTCGCGGCCGCCGCCCCTACCTGCAACAGAACCAACCTCTCCAACGTCTCCCCTACCGTCCCGCGCACGTCAACCTCCCGCTCTGGCCTGCACCAACCCCATGATAACCCAACAACCCCGCATACCCGGACCACGCGCGATATTTACATATTAATAATCATATTTACAATAGCAATTACCTGACGTACGATCCGCTGCGTTGGTTGTGAGACCGGAGAGGAGACCTCGTGGCAGGTCCGAGGATCGTGGCGGCGGGCACGGATAACGTCGAAGAGTTAGTGCGCTTGAACGCCCGGCTCATTCTGGAGGAAACGGGCATCAGGGACCCGCACACGGAAACGTCCTGTCCCGTGAAGCACGGTCGGAAGCACTTCCTGGGCCCGCTATCCCGAAACGACGCCGTTTGCCTTCTGGTCCTGTGAGAGGGAGCGAAGGTCGGGCACCTAGCGGGTTATACGTCAGGGAGGCGATGTCGGTCAGGCCGGCGAGGGTCGCGGAGCTCCAGAGCATGTACGTGGAGGAGGACGAGAGGGGCCGGGGCGTTGGCACACGGCTGGTTGAGGGTTTCTTTACGTGGGCGGGGGGCCGTGGTGTGGCGCGCGTTTCCGTTGCCGCCGATGCCGCGAACGGGCGGGCCGTTAATTTCTACCGGCGTTTGGGATTCGCGGACAGGAGCGTCTCGTTGAAGAGGGCGCTTTGATGGTCGTCGCGGCGGTTCTCTTTCAGGCAGAGCTTGGGGCGGGACGGGTGCTGCGTGCGCGCCAGGCTTTAAAGAGGGAGAGGACCTGGGGGGCGATAAAGATGGAACTGTAGGCGCCGGCGAGGATGCCGACGAGGAGGGCGAAGGCGAAGTCACTCAGGGTGGATTCTCCGAAGATCAGGAGTGCTGTCACCGGGATCAGGGTGAAGATGGAGGTGTAGATCGAACGCCGCACCACCTGACGGATGGAGACGTTAACCATCTCATCGAAACGCCGCCTGTTGTACCCGACGGTCGGGGCGTTCTCCCGGATCCTGTCGAAGATGATTATCGTGTCGTAGAGCGAATACCCGAGCACCGTCAAGACCGCGACCACCGTCACCAGGCTCACCTCCCGGCTGAAGATCGCGTAAAAGCCGACGGTAAGGAGGACGTCGTGGACCAGGGCGACCATCGCGGCGACGGCGAACGCGAACTCGAACCTGACGCTTATAAACGCCACGATGATGAGCAGCGCGGCCGCAACGGCCTGCAAGGCCTGGTTCCTGATCTGCTCCCCGAACGCCGGGCTTACGCTCGTGGCGCTCACCTCCGCCCCGAGGGCCTCTGCCAGCGCGTCCTCGACCTCCCGGCTCTCCCCTTCCCCGAGAACCGGCGTCCGAACCTCGTACCCGTCGTCCCCGAGGGTCGTCACGACCGACTCGTCCGCCACGCCCGGCGGGAGCGCGTTCGTGACCGCCTGCTCGGTCAGCTGGGGGTCGGCCCCGGTCGCGGTGAACTGGGCGCCACCCTGGAAGTCTATGCCAAAGTCCAGGCGGCCTATGAGGACAGCCAGGACGCCCAGGGCGAGCAAGGCGCCGGAGATAGCAAACCAGCGCCGGTATCTCCCAACGAAGTCAACGCCAGGGAACACGCCCTAGCTCACCCCCGCCGGCCGCTTCACGGAGACGCTGCCCCTCGAGACGCCCATCATGCCGGGCGAGAGCTGGACCCCGCGGCCGGAGAGCAGGCCCAGAAGGGCGCGCGTGACGACGACGGCGGTGAACATGCTCAGGATGACCCCGATCACCAGCAAGACCGCGAAGCCCCGGACGGAGCCCGAGGAGAGGGCGAAGAGGATGAAGGCCGTGATAAGCGTCGTAATGTTCCCGTCCAAGATGGCCCTGAAGCCCCGGTCGTAGCCGGCCTGAATCGCCGCGCGCGGCGTCCGCCCCCGCCTGACCTCTTCCTTGATCCTTTCGAAGATGACCACGTTCGCGTCGGCCGCGACGCCGATGGAGAGCACGATCCCCGCGATACCAGGCAGCGTCATCGTCACCGGCACCGCCACGATTATTCCCCACATCAAGAACGCGTAGACGAGGAGCGCCAGCGCCGCCACCAACCCGAGCGCGCGGTAGATGATGACGAGCAGGGCCAGGACCAACGCGAAGCCCAGGAGCGCGGCGATCAGGCCGCTGCGCAGGGAACTCAACCCCAGCGTCGGCCCGACGGTGGTCTGAGAGATGATCTCCATGTTGACCGGCAACGCGCCCGTATTGAGCACGGTTTCGAGCTGCCGCGCCTCATCCTCGGGTAGCCCGCCTGGGGCGCCGCCGGAGATAGATATCTGGTCCTGGAGCACGCTTTGGACCTCGGGGGCGCTCTGGATGCTCTGGTCGAGGGCGATGGCGAGCAGGGGCGGCTCCCCGCTGATGGCGGACTCGTTCAGCATCTCCTGGGTGAGATCTGCCATCTGGTCCCCGCCCTCGGACGTGAGCTGCAGCGAGACTACCCGCTCGTTTTGCTGGTCGAACTCGACGTTCGCCCCGTTCTGCTGCAACGCGCCGCCAGTGAGGTCCGGCTCGTCGCGCACGACGTAGGCAGAGACGTCCGTCCCGCCGCCCTGGATGGCAGGGCTCTCCTCGAACAGGATCTCCGACTCGCCCGGCTCGAAGGCCTCGTCGTCCTTGAGGTCCTCCTCCATCTCGTCCTCCACGGGCTGGACCTCGTCTGCCGGGGTGCTCGGGCTCTGGTCGAAAGCGAGCACCTGGTAGAAGCCGAGCTGGGCGGTCTGCCCGATGATGTCGATGACCTCCCTCGGGTTCTCGACACCGGGGATCTGGACGACGATCTGCTCCTGCCCCTGCACCCGCACGTCCGGCTCGGCCACCCCGAGGCGGTCGATGCGCTGCCGGATCAGGTCGGAGGCCTGCTCCATCTCTTCTCGCGAGACGGTACCCCCGCCGGTCTGCGACCCTTCGAGTTGCGCGCTGACGCCCCCCTGCAAGTCCAGCCCGAGCTGGGTGGACTGTGTGACCGGCTGGCGGATGAAGATCAGGTAAGCGGTCACCCCGATAAGGACGACCACCAGCCCGAGGACGATGAGGTTGTTGCGCGTGCTACCCATAGGATCGGGGACCAATTCTAACAAAACCAATCCCCGACCAACTATCACGCAAATAGACCAGATTTAGGGCAGCCATCCGGCGACCTCGAAAGAGGAAATCCTGGCCGGGCGGCCCCACTAGCTTCCCTCGTAGCGGGAGATCCAGGCCCGCGACCAGCCCGCGAAGTTCCCGGCGGAGATCTCGCGTCGCGCCCGCCGGCACAGGTTCGCCGTAAAGTGGACGTTGTGCAGCGTCAGGAGCCTGTGACCGAGAAGCTCGTCCTCCCGGACCAGGTGCGCCAGGTATGCCCGGCTGTAACCCGTACAGGCCTCGCAGGAGCACTCGGGGTCGAGCGAGCCGAAGTCCCGCCGGAAGCGGGCGTTCTTGAGGTTGAGGCGGCCGTCGGGGGTAAGCGCCGCACCGTGACGGGCGAGGCGGGTCGGGAGGACGCAGTCGAACATGTCCACCCCGAGCGCGATAACTTGCAGGATGCCGACCGGGTCCCCGATGCCCATGAAGTACCGGGGCGCGTCGTTCGGCAGCATAAGAGCCGTGGCGGCGAGCGTCTGCAGCATCTCCCCCCGCGACTCGCCGACGGAGAGCCCGCCGACCGCGTAGCCTGCGAACCCGATCTCCACGGTGCGCTCCAGACTCTCCCGGCGCAGGTCCTCGTGCAAGCCGCCCTGCACGATCCCGAACAGCGCCTGATCCCGCCTCGTATGCGCCTCCTTGCACCTGAGCGCCCACCGGGCCGTCCGCCGCAGCGATTCCGCGTGGTACTCGCGGGCGGCGTTGGCCGGCGGACACTCGTCGAGAACCATCGCGACGTCAGCGCCCAGGTCTTCCTGGACCTTCGTCGTAAGCTCCGGCGTAAACTCGTGCAGAGAACCGTCGTAGACT
>JACDFX010000265.1 GCA_013815575.1 Rubrobacter sp. | reverse complement strand
TGGAGGACCGCGGGGATTTCGGCCTGGGAACGTTGGACGCGCTGGACGGCGAGATGGTCGCCCTCGACGGTGCCTTCTACCAGATAAAGGCCGACGGGCAGGCCTACGCCATCGACGGCCGGGCCAGGACGCCGTTCGCGGTCGTGACGTTCTTCGAGCCGGAGTTGTCCCGGACGCTTGCCGCGCCGATGGATTTCGCCGGCCTCTGCGCCCACGTGGACCGGCTTGTCGGCGGGACGGCCGCCTGCTGCGCCGTTCGGGTGGACGGGCGTTTCCAGTACGTCAAGACGCGCAGCGTGCCCCGGCAGCGCAAGCCCTACCCGCCCCTCGTGGAGGTCGTCGAGGGCCAGCCCACCTTCGAGCTCCACGACGTCCCGGGCAGCCTCGTGGGCTTTCGCTTCCCCGACCACGCCCGGGGCTTGAACGTCCCCGGCTACCACTTCCACTTCATAACCGACGACAGGACCGCCGGCGGGCACGTGCTCGCGTGCCGGCTGGTCCACGGCAAGATCCGCGTCGACCGCGAAGCGGACTTGCGTCTGGAGCTCCCCCCGGAAGTATCCCTGCCTGTGCCCGGGCGGGCGTCCGAGGACGACACGCTGAATCGCGTCGAAAGGGACCAGTAGCGTGGGAGCGAGTGTCGCCGCAACGCCTCCCTTGGTGCGGTGGAACGAGCCTGTGGCTCTAGTTCCCCATTTCCCGTACTGTGCAAGCATGACCTACGGACGACTCCCGGTTTCCTCCGGGACGGCACGAGGATGCCCCACGTCAACCGGCCCGCCCTTTTAACGATCACATGAGTTACGAGGGGCGGGCAACAGGCAGGGGCACAGAAGACCGTCTGCGCGAGGCCGCGCTCGGGCTCGCGGCGGAGCCGTTCCGGCCGCACCCCCTTCTCGCCAACGGCCACGTCCAGACGGTCGCCCGCTGGGCGTGGCCGCGGCGCTACCGCGCCCACCCGGATGGGGTGCGCCCTTTCGAGGTCGAGCCGGGGGTGCGTCTGCTCGCCCGCTGCCGCTGGCCCATGGCCCGTGGTATGGGCGTTGAGGCAGGACACGCCGCGACGATGGAGGAGTTCAGTAGTCAGTTCGAGGCCGGCCTACGCTCGCAGGTTCCGTACTTGATAGACCTCGTACTCTAGCGGGATCGAACGCCGGGTCGAACGGTCAGGCCGGCCGGGGGCGATGGGGATAAGAACTACTGCTGCCGCTCACCGAACCCGCTGTAATACTCTCTCGATTGGCCCATCCGGCTCACCGCGCCACGCGAGTGAAAGAAGCCGCTCAATTTTTTAAGCCCGAGGCGTGTGCGACCCTTTACCGTCCCAAGAGGTAGGTTGAGCAATTGCACTATCTCCACCTGGGTGTAGCCAGAGAAGTACGCGAGCTCCAGGATCTTGAGCTGCTCGGCCGGGAGCGTGCTGAGCGCCTCCCGGACCTGATCCCGCTGCGAGTTGCGCCAGGTCCCGGCGAAGGCCTCGCTCGGCTGGGAAGTCGGGGCCTCGGCCTCGATCTTCTCCTGCGTCCGGCGGCGGACCGCCAGCGAGCGGAGCCGATCGATGCCGCGGTTGTGGACGATGGAGAGGATCCAGGTCCTCACGCTGCCGCGCTCGGATCGGTAACCGCCCGCCGAACGCCACACCTTTAGAAAAGCGTCCTGCGCGAGATCCTCCGCCGCCTGCCTCTCGCCCATCATCCTGTGTGCCAGCGAGTACGCGGCCCGGCCGTGGCGGTCGTAGAGCTCGGCGAAGGCCGCCGCGTCGCCCAACCCGACGAGGGACATCAAGTCCTCGTCCGCGTAGAGCCGGTACCGTCTCTTCCGCGCCTCCCCCTCCGCGCCGGCAACGCCTCGTCGAGGCTTCCGCGCCACACCGATATCCCTCTCAAAGGCGTCGGGAGATTCCGAAGGCACGTTAGGCGCCTGCGCCTCGTCCGGTTTCGCCTCGAACCTCTCGCGCACCGGTTGGCCGACGTTTACGGCGACGCTCATAGGGCGGCCTGTGTGGTGCGAGGGGACAGGCTCTTAACTTCCTCAAGCCGCGGGGTGAGGCATATCCTGCGGTTCCGGACCTCGATCAGGCCCAGGCGCTGGAACTCGCTCATCACCTTGGAGACTGCCTCCCTGGTGGAGACGATCATGTTCGCCAGGTCCTGGTGCGTCAGGCGCACTTTCAGGACCGTGCCGGACCCGGTGCCTTCCCCGAAGCGCTCGCCGAGGTTCAGAAGCAACCTGGCCAGACGCACCGAAACCTCCCGGCTGAGGAGGCTTTCGATCGCCCCGTCGGACTGCCTGAGTCGGTCGGAGAAGGAGTGGAGCAACTTGGTGGCAAGGGTCGGGTCTCTCTTAATGGTCTCGACGAGTACGCGTTTGCGCACCACGGCGACCTGGGATTCGGTTACCGCCTCGGCGAAGCACCTCTGCTGGGAGTCCTCGTCCAGGCTTAGCTCGCCGAAGACGCCCCGGTCCATCAACATGGCGACCGTGGCTTCCTTGTAGTCACCGTAGATCTTGTACAGGCGCACCGTGCCTTCGAGCAAGAAGTAAAGCTGCCCGTCTGGGTCGCCAGGGGCGAAGATGAGGTCTCTGGCCCGGAAGCCCCGCTCAGCCACCCTGATGCCCGCGTCCTCGAAATCTTCGAGGCCCAGGTACATCGAGGTCGTAATGCCCGCGGAGACGCCGACGTGATGTCTAAGCACCTTCTTGTCTTCCTCTCCTCTGAGAACAGTCCATAGTGGTCCGGTCACAATGGTCCATGTCTAAAGAACCCGGTCGGGCAGAAGCCTCGGCTGGCTGCCGTACTCCATGTCGTCTCCTTCGGTGCCAACCTCGCCGAAAAACTCTTCGCCGTCTATCGGGAACACCACCCGCACGTCGTGGCCGGGGAAGCGGTCCCTGGCTATCCCGACGGCCTGGCTTATGCTGTCGGCGTACATCGCCATCTCGAAGGGGGCGTCACCCTCGCGCACCTCCACGGAGACCCTTACCATCCGTCTCCGCTTTCACGATGGGACTTCGCTGTCTGCGCGAGCGTGCCGCCAGAAGGGATATTCGTATGAGAGCTCGGGAGGGTGGCCTTTTGGGGAAGATAGGTGGGAGAAGAGGGAAGGAGAGGCCACCCGGCCCCGAAGCGTTCGATGGCGCGCCGCCGGCCACGGGGGCAGCAGATAAGCGATTGCCGCTCTATGTAGGCGTCGACGACCATCTCACCAACGAGTATGCTCGGGCCTTGCCGCGTTGCCATCGGACTTTCCGACTACTAGGGGCCCGTAATGGTGGCTAGGTCGAATGACCTACCAAGGCTCTCATCTAAGGCCCGGCAAGGCCTCCCGCAACGCCCGTTACCCCGCAAAGGTACCCCACTTTATGCGGAAAGAGCCGGAGCCGACGGTGTGTTACCCTTCACACGGGAGGTAAGTACACGAGCAGCGAGTTTACCGTGTCCTCGTCAACTGACCCTGGAGACCGGCCCAACACCGCCGCGTCCGGCAAAAACGGGCGCGAAGAGGAGCGGCTGGCGGTGCTCGGGCATCTGGGGGCGGCCACGCCTGAGGCGGACCACGTTCTCCAGGAGCTGGTAGACGAGGTGCGCAGCGTGTACGGCACGGACCTCTGCATGATCAACCTCAACCTCTCGGACGTGCAGTACTTCAGGGCCTGGTCCGGGGATTTGGACCCTGACCTTGCGGAGGCCAGGCAGGACGACCTGGATCACAGCATGTGCAAGTACGTGGTCAACTCCGAGATGCCCCTGATCGTGGAGGACTTCCTGGCCGCCGAGGAGTTCAGGGAGCAGCACTGGTGCGTAAACCACGGCATCCGCTTCTACGCCGGGACGCCCCTGATCACCTCCGCCGGGCAAGCCATCGGCACCCTCTGCCTGCTCGGCACCAGCCCCGCCAGGTTCGGCCAGGAGCAGATGAGGGTGCTCGGGGCGTTTGCCCGGGCCGTCGTGGGACGGCTGGAGTTGCTCGGGGCCCTGGAGCGCGAGCAGGCGGCCAGGGAGGAGGAGGCGCAGCGCGGCCGGGAGCTGCAGCAGACGCTGGACAGCCTCTCCGCGCACATAGCCATCCTCGACGAGACGGGCGAGATCGTCGCCGTGAAC
>JACDFX010000264.1 GCA_013815575.1 Rubrobacter sp. | reverse complement strand
ACAGCAGCGCCTCCATTACGGACGCGTCGGGCAACCTCGCGTCCCCGTCGTCCGTCTCCTCGGCGCCCTTGGGATACCTGGCCCACCGCTCCCGCACGAAAGCCGCCAGGTCGCCCGGGTAGGCATGCTCCCGCTTCGTCCCCTCGGGCGTCTCTCTGGTCGTAAAGATCCTGCACCTCCGTCCGTCTTGCCAGGGTATCCCCGAAACACTACCGTCCCCGGACGGGCCCGCCCGCGAACCGCAACACAAACACCCCTGGCCCTAGCGGCTGAGGGGCCCCAGGGCGTCCGCCAGCAACTCCCGATCCAGGGAACAGTACCCTGTCTGGCCGCGCTTGCGGCGGATGATGATACCGGCCTCCCTGAGCGCCCGCGCATGATGGGAGTAGAGCGAGAGGCTGATCCCAAGCGCCCCCGCGACCTCCTTGCCGCAGAGTTCCTCCCGATCCCGGAGCAACTCCACAATCCTCAACCTGTTCGGGTCAGAGAGCGCCGCGAAAACCTTCGCCCGACGCTCGAGATCCGTCCCACCCAAATTCTGCTCCAACTTCTCCACCATGGAACCTATCTTACTTCCCAAGCCAACGCTAGTCAAATACTCAAACACACAAGCGATTGTTTGACTATGTGAGAGGTTGGGGGCATAATTTGCGGGTGTCGAGTTTGGCTAGAGAGTAAGGAGCGGTTGGATGTCCGAGGTAAAGAGGGTTGGAGCGGCGGATTGGGATGCGGAGGTTCTGGGGTCCGGGAAGCCGGTTCTGGTGGACTTGTGGGCCGAGTGGTGCGGGCCCTGCCGGGTGGTTGGTCCGATCGTGGACGAGATCGCCGGGGACCGGGCGGGGAGCCTGAACGTCTTCAAGCTCAACGTGGACGATGACCCGGAGGTGGCGATGCGTTACGGGGTGAGCTCCATACCCACGCTGCTCGTGTTCAAGGAGGGCGAGGAGGTTGGGCGCGTCGTCGGCGCGTTGCCGAAGCCCCGCATAGAGGCCCAGCTCGATGAGGCCCTCTCCGGAGCCCGGTCGTGACGCGGGACGAGGCCAGGCGGCTCTCGCGCCGCGAGGTTCCGGAGACGGACGAGAACGGCCCCGACCCGACGGAGGACCCGATCGTGTACCTCCAGGAAGGCCGGAAAGAGGCCGAGGAGGGAGAAAAGTGAACGTCGGGATCATAGGCTCGGGCAACATCGGTGGTACTGCGGCGAAGCTGTTCGCGACGGCCGGCCATCAGGTTGCCGTCAGCAACTCGCGCGGGCCTGAGACCTTGCGGGATCTCGTCGAGGAGATCGGGCCGAACGCACACGCCGCGACCGTCGAGGAGGCGGCCGAGTTCGGGGAGGTCGTGATGGAGGCTATCCCCTTCGGGCTCTACCAGGAATTGCCGGCCGGGAAGCTCTCCGGCAAGATCCTCGTGACCGCCTCGAACTATTCTCCCGGGCGCGACGGTGAGATCGAGCACGGAGGCCTCGCCTCAAGCGAACTCGTGCAGAGGCACTTGTCCGGCGCCCGCGTCGTCAAGGCCTTCAACACCATCTACTACAAGAGGCTCCGGGACAACGGTCGCCCGGACGCCCCGCTGGGAGAGCGGGAGTCCATCTTCGTGGCCGGCGACGACGAGGAGGCCAAGGACGTCGTATCCGGCCTGGTAGAAGAGGTAGGCTTCGCGCCGGTGGACACCGGCACGCTCGCCGGGAGCCGGGAGCAGGAGCCTGGTTCCCCGGTCTACAACGTCGCGATGACCCCGGATGAGGCCCGTGAGGCCCTGGCCGGTATCGGGTAAGGTTGACGCATGAGCGAAGGGGAGTCAGCCGCGGATTTGATCTCTTTTCTGCTCTCGCTGCGGGCGGTGCGGGAGTTCCGTGAGGACCCCGTGCCGCGCGAGGTCGTCGACGACGTGCTCGAGGTCGCCCGTCTCTCGGGGAGCGCCTCCAACAAACAGCCGTGGGAGCTCGTCGTGGTCCGGGACCGGGCGACGCTCGGCGCCCTGGCCGAGGTCGAGGGCTACGCCGACCATCTGGCGGGGGCCGCCCTTGGCATAGTGCCGGTGATGGCCGGGGGTCGCGAGGAGCAGGAGGCGTACGATGAGGGGCGTCTGTGCGAGAGGATCATGCTCGCCGCCAGGGCGCACGGCGTGGGTTCCAGCATCGGGTGGTTCGTCGGGGGCGGTGTGCCGGCGGTCAAGGAGCTTCTCGGTGTTCCGCAAGAGAGGCGGGTGAGGAGCGCGGTCTCCTTCGGCTACCCGAGAGAGGATGGCCGTGGCGGGCGGGGTCCGGTTCGCAAGCCGATCTCGAAGATCGTCCACGAGGAACGGTATGGTCGTTAGCGACCTGCTCTTCGCGGTAGTCCGGGCGCGGACGTAGTGCTGGCCCGGATCGGCCCGCGCGACAGCACTGGCGTTTCGAGAGCCGGGGTCGGCACCGGCGTCCTGCTGGTGGCGCTTGGGGCGGCGCTCTGGGGGACGGACGGGGTGCTGCGGGTCCCGCTGTTGCGGGAGATGTCGCCGGCGTCCATCGTGCTGGGGGAGCATTTGATCCTGCTCCTCTACTCCGTCCCAGCTGTGGTCTTGGGCTGGGGCGCGCTGCGGCGGCTCGGTGGCCGGGGCTGGCTCGCCTTGCTCGTTATCGGGTGGGGCGGGTCGGCGCTGGCCACGCTGCTGTTTACGGCGGCGTTTCTGGCTGGCGACCCGACGGTCGCGATCCTGCTCCAGAAGACCCAGCCGCTCTTCACGATAGCGCTCGCCCACGTCGTACTCGGCGAACAACTGAAGCTCGCCTACTGGCCGCTCTTCGCGGCGGCGATGGTCGGCGCGTACTTCGTCTCCTTCGGAAACCTGAGCCCCTTCGCGGCGCTCGGGTCAGACACCGGCGCGGGCGCGCTGCTCGCGATCGGGGCGGCGGCGCTCTGGGGCTCTTCGACGGCGCTCGGGAGGTTCGTGCTGCGGGACGTCCCCTTCCACGCCCTCACCGGCGCGCGGCTGCTGCTGGCCCTGGCACCCCTGGCGGTCATAGCGCTGGCGCAGGGCGCCTTCGGGGAGATGGGCGCGGGCTTCGCCTCCTAGCCGGGACGACTGGTGCTGCTCGCCCTGATCCCGGGCCTGCTGGGACTTCTGCTGTATTATCGTGGTCTCTCCTCCACGCGGGCCTCGCAGGCCACGCTCGCGGAGCTGGCCTTCCCGGCCACGGCGGTCGCCCTGAACTGGGCGTTGCTCGGCGTGGGGGTGAACGCGGGACAGGTCGTGGGGTTCGTCCTGCTCTGGTCGGCCATCTACACCCTCGGGCGGCTGGCGGGGAGGACCGTGCAAGAGACGCCGGAAGAACACTAGACACGGGAGAAGAGATGACAGACACGCAGACGGGCGGCAAGGACCACACCATGGGACCAGCCAACGCGCCGGTGACGCTGGTCGAGTACGGGGACTACCAGTGCCCGTACTGCGCCGAGGCCAGGGCCGTCCTCGAAGAACTGGTCGAGAGGTCGGACGGGAAGGTGCGCCTCGTCTTCCGCCACTACCCGCTAGACTCCGTCCACCCCCTCGCCCGGCAGGCGGCGGAGGCGGCCGAGGCGGCCGGCGCGCAGGGCTATTTCTGGCCCATGCACAACCTCCTCTACGAGAACCAGGACCATCTCGAGGACGACGACCTACGCTCCTACGCAGTGCGGCTGGATCTGGACCTCGCGCGCTTCGACGAGGACCTGGCGGAGCACCGCCACGCCGGGCGGGTTCAGGAAAACCGACTCGCGGGGGAGCGGGACGGCGTGCGCGGAACGCCCGGCGTCTTCCTCGACGGCGCCCCGTACGGCGGGGCATTGGAGATCGAAGCCCTGCTCCGGGCGGTCGAGGAGACGGAGGGCGGCATACGGGGGCAAGAGCCGGACCGGGAGGTTCGTCGCGTAGGTTCGGGGGGCTTCTTCGACGGGCTCGACGACCCCATAGCCGAGATCTGCTCCGAAGAGCGCGGCGTCAACAACAACACGCTCAAGCGGGTCGTGGAGTTGGCCGTCGAGATAGCCCGCGAGGGCCGCGAGGGCCGCAAGATAGGCACGCTCTTCGCCGTCGGTGACCACGAGGAGGTGCTCGCCCGCTCCCGGCCCCTGATCCTGGAC
>JACDFX010000263.1 GCA_013815575.1 Rubrobacter sp. | reverse complement strand
GGCCGCCGGTCTTCCCCTTGGAACCACGAGGCATAGAGAAGGGGTCCCAAAATGGGACCCCTTCTTGCTTGTCTTTGGGCTGGGTTAGCCGCCTAGGGGGATGCTCCCGAAGATGAGTACCTTTCGCTCCATGTCGAAGTAGATCGTGCCGGTCGCTTTGAAGAGTTCGATCAGGACGTCAGCGTCCTCGGCCTCGGGCCTGATGGCGTACTCTTCGGCGCCGTTGTCCAGGATTAGCTGGTAGGAGAACTTGCCCGGTCCCCCGCGCTCCTGCTCGCTCCAGTTGGCATGCACGTCCGTTACCTGACGCACCATGATGTTCCGCTCTACGTTTTCGCTCAACTCTATTCTCCTCCGTTCTCGGTTCTGCGCGTTCCTAGCCCAGCGAGACGCTGCCGGGGATCAAGACCTTCCGGTCGAGGTCGAAGTAGACGGTGCCCGCGCTCTCGAAGAGCTCTAGATGCACCTTGGCGTCCTCCGCGGTCGGCTGCAGCACGTACTCCTCGGCGCCATTGTCCAGGACGAGCTGCACCGTGAAGGCGCCGTGCCCGCCACGCCCCTCCTCGCTCCACGAATACTGCACGTTCGTCACCTGACGCACCCTGATCTGGCCCTCGGTGCGTTGTTCCGCCACGAATCCTCCTCTCGCCTCTTGTGGTCATCTGCGTCGCTGCGGGCTCTATGCCCCCCTCGCCCGGTTCTTAACCGCGCCCGGAGAAATGCTCCTCGTAGAGCTTCATTGAGTGCCGGACGGCCGTAATGGCCTCCTCCGCGTCGGCGAAGTCCTCGACGTTGACCTCCTTGTCTTCGAGCTTCTTGTAGTCCTCGAAGAAGCTCCTCAACTCGTCGAGGCGGTGTTGGGGCAGCTCGTCGTAGCTCCTGTAGGAACGGTATTCGGGATCTTCCAGTGGGACGCAGATGATCTTCTCGTCGTTCTCGCCGTCGTCGACCATGTGCATCATTCCTATGGGCCTCACGGTCAGCAAACTCAAGGGATACACGGGCTCCTGCATGAGGACGAGCACGTCGAGCGGGTCGCCGTCGTCGCCTAAAGTGCGGGGTATAAAACCATAATTGGCCGGGTAGTGGACGGAGGAGTACAGGACGCGGTCCACCTTCAGGAGGCCCGTATCCTTATCCAACTCGTACTTCACCTTCGAGTTCTTCGGGATCTCGACCAGCGCCTGAAACTCCCGGGGGGCGTCTTCCCCTATCTCCACGTCGTGCCAGGGATGCGGCATCTCGACTCCTCTCGAAGGCCTCGGACCGGCCTCACTGCCGACCCTGCCCGCCCATCTTACTCTGCCACCCGGCCCGCTAAACAACGGCCCCCACCCGGCCGATAACCCCCGCACAACGCTCCACGAACGGGAAGGGAGAGACGAATGCTCAGATGGAACGGCGTCTTCGTTGGAACTCTTGCGCTGCTGGCGGGCCTCCTGCTCGCCAACAGCGCAAGCGCGCAGGGCACAGAGGGCCGGCTGCTAAAGGCATCCGAGGGCCTCCAGATGCCCGGCTCGGAGGCGGACAGCGCGTGGTGGTTCGTCTCGTACCCCGGTGAGGACGAGCTACCCTCCGTCCAACGCTTCTCCCGGCTCACCGGCTGCGACCACCCGGAGGGTGGCATGTCCCGCCAGGACTTCGACGCCACCCTCGACCACCTGGGCGAAGTCCAGCCCTGGATGGACCGGGGCCAGAAGGAGAGCGCCCGCGGTTTCGCGCGTCTCCAGAAGCTTTTCCACCGCCGCTACGAAGAGCTCGCCGTCTACCGCTGCGAGACCGGGACCGCCGAAGTCCCCGTCTACTTCGTGGGCGTGAACGAAAACGGCCTCTCCGGGCTCCTGACCGTCAACATAGAGACCTAGATCGCCCGAAAGAGCGCGCGGGACTTCCCGTCGGGGAACACGCCTTCAGGGTTCACACCCGTGAAAGGGACGGCAATCCCGGCCCGGCGCCGGAGGTGGTGGCCTGGACGATCGCCGGGGACGCGGCACCCACCGCGAGCATAGAAGTCGCGCCCAGGATCTAGAACTGCCACGAGTACCACTACTTCAGGTTCTCGGCCGACGTGCCGGACAGTGACTTTTTCTTGCTCGCTCGGCGACGAGCCTTTCGCCCTCTGCACGAGTGGTGCCTATCGATACGTCCCTACGGTGGGCACACGTACGCCGTCAGCCCCGGTGGGGCGCGGGGCGAGACCGCCGTCGTAGAGTACGAGAGTCGGGACCCCAACTGGGACTAGGCCGTAGGGGTCCCTTGGCGAGTATCGGAGGTCGGGCTCCAACCGACACTCTCCTCTTGGGGAACCGGATTTTGAGTCCTAGGAAGGACGTTATTGGAGATTCGCTGGTGTACGGAGATCACCTCGCCCACAAGGCATTCATCGTTGCTTGGTTGTCGGTGTTTACAACGGTTTAGCTTCTACTGCTGCCACATGTTTCTCTCGGCGGTTGCTAAGCCCCGAGATGTTACCGGAATTGCTCTCCGGACCTTTCGGCCCCACCGCCCGGTAACACATCCGCCATTTATCGTGGCCCTCCAAAGGCTGCGCTACGAAGGCTCCGTTTCCTCCTTCCGGGCAACGACCCGGGCGACCCGCGGGCCGTCTACCTCCTCCACCCGCAGCAAGTAACCGTGGAGGCGGACCTCGTCGCCGGTCTCGGGCGCGCGTCCCAGGACGCCGAAGACCAGGCCGCCCATGGTCGAGAAGTCCTCGCTTGAAAATCTCACGCCGAGCGCCCTGTTCGCCTCTTCTATCGGCGTGCCGCCGCCCATCGAGAGGGAGCCGTCTGGGTTCTCATGCACGGAAGGGTCCTCATCATCGAACTCGTCGCGGATCTCGCCCACTATCTCCTCGACGATGTCCTCCATGGTGACGATCCCCTCGAAGGAACCCCACTCGTCTATGACGATGGCCATGTGGAGTCGGTGACCTTTTAGGTCTTGGAGGACGTCGTCCACCCGCCGGTTCTCCGGGACCGTCAGGACCTCGCGCATGACGTCTTCGGCCGTCGTCCGCGCCCGCAGGCCGCCCGCGTCCTCCACGGCGCGCATCACGTCCTTGGCGTGCACAGCGCCCACGATCCTATCCGGGCGGCCCTCCTCGTGGACCGGGTAGCGGGTGTGCTCGCCCGTGGCGACGACCGTGAATAGTTCCCTTAAGGGTATGCCCGCGGGCAGCGAAACAACGTCGGGACGGGGGACCATGACCTCGCGTGCCGGCGTGTCCTCCAGCTCGAAGACGCCCTCCAGCATGCCCTGCTCGCCGGTGTTGAGGACGCCCTGGCGCGTCGAGCGGCCGATGATGAGGCGCAGCTCCTCCTCGGAGTGCTCCTCCTCGGTCTCTGAGGCCGGGGGTACCCCAAAGAGCCTCACCACGGCGTTGGCCACACCGTTGAAGACGACCACGCCGGGGTAGAAGAGGAGGTAAAAGAACCTCATGAACGGTGCCACGAACAAGGAGGTCCCCTCGGCCCTGGCGATGGCGACACTCTTGGGCGCCAGTTCCCCAAAGACGACGTGCAAGAAGGTGATGATCCCGAAGCCGACGGCGAAGGCGATGGCGTGGATCAGGCCTTCCGATAATCCCGCAGCCGTCAGCACGGGCTCCAGGAGCGAAGCTATCGCCGGCTCGCCCAGGGCGCCCAACCCCAGGGAGGAGATCGTGATGCCGAGCTGGCACACAGAGAGGTAGGCGTCGAGCTTATCTGTGGCCTTCTTGAGGAGCCCGGACGAGCGCCGGCCCTCCCGTACGAGCCCGTCCACCTGAGTGGAGCGGATCTTGACCAACCCGAACTCGGCGGCCACGAACAGGCCGTTTAGCGCGACCAGAAAAAGCGCCAGGACGACTAGCAGGGCGTCGAGGACCGGTCCGCTCAAGACGACGATGCCTTCGGGTGAGGAGCCGTCTCACGCCCCGAAGGAGGCGGCGTAGACGCGGGGATGCTCGGGGAGTCGTCAGCATTCATGCTAGGTCCCAAGCCTACCATGCCGGCCCGAGGCCTTGATCAGTACTTGGCGATGACCCACAACGCGTGGATTATGCCCGGGACAAAGCCGAGGATTGTCAGCACAATGTTGATCCAAAAGTGCTTACCGATACCCACCTGCAAGAA